>NZ_MEGP01000018.1:0-35078 GCF_001725555.1 Thiobacillus sp. SCN 63-57
GATCAGGTCTTCGGTCAGCGCGCCGATGATGCCGTTGCGGCCGGCGTAGACCTTGCCGATCTTGTCCTTGTGCTTGCGCGCGGTTTCGATCACGCCGCAGGCCGACGCGTTGATGACCGCGGTGACGCCGCCGGACTGTGCGTAAAAGGCGTTCATTTTTTTCGCCATGATGGGTGCTTCTCCTCGTTATTTCTGGTGGTCATTTGCAAAACAAAAAGCCAGCACTGTGTTAATTGAAAACAGTGCTGGCTTAGTTTTAACTATTGCCGGACGCTTCGCCCTCGGCCAGGCGCTTGGCTTCTTCATCGGCCTGCATTTTCAGCAGTGTGGTGACGCAGTCGCCGATGTCGTCGTATTCCTCGCGTCCGGTGCTGAAGCGGTCGCGGATGCGATAGAAGAACATGCTGCGATAGCGCGAATCGCCGGTCTTCGACAACACGAAGTGGCAGCCGTGCTCGTTCCAGTAGAAGCCTGGGCACAGCGTCAGTTCGCGGTCGTCGATGTGCAGGCGGATCTCGGTTTCTACGTCCTGGATGACGACGTCGCGGCCATAACGCTCCTTCACGGCGCTGGAAACAATCCAGCGCTCGGTGTCGGTCAGCGGGTGAATCTGTTGTGGCATCGTCGCCTTAGCCAAGTGCCTTGAAGATCGAATCACGGATGCCTTCGACCTTGCCGACGCCGGCAACCTTCACGTACTTGGGTGCGCCGGCCTCGCCGCGCGCGGCCCAGTCGCCGTAGTACTTCACCAGCGGCTCGGTCTGCGCGTGGTAGACGTCGAGGCGCTTCTTGACCGTTTCTTCCTGGTCGTCGTCACGCTGGATCAGGTCTTCGCCGGTGACGTCGTCCTTGCCGGCCACCTTGGGCGGGTTGAACACGACATGGTAGGTACGGCCCGACGCCACGTGGACGCGGCGGCCCGACATGCGCTTGACGATCTCTTCGTCCGCCACGTCGATCTCGACCACGAAGTCGATCGGCACGCCGGCGGCCTTCATCGCCTCGGCCTGCGGAATGGTGCGCGGGAAGCCATCGAACAGATAGCCGTTCTTGCAGTCGGCTTCGGTCAGGCGGGCCTTGACCATGCCGATGATGATGTCGTCGGACACCAGGCCGCCGGCGTCCATGATGGCCTTGGCCTTCATGCCGAGCTCGGTGCCGGCCTTGATCTGCGCACGCAGCATGTCGCCGGTGGAGATCTGGGGAATGCCGTATTTTTCCTTGATGTAATTGGCCTGCGTACCTTTGCCCGCACCCGGACCGCCCAATAAAATCAAACGCATTGCGTGTCTCCTCGATTATGGATATGTCAAAACCGCACTAGCCTAAGGCAAGCGCGGTTCGAGCAACACTTAAAATTTTTTATTGCGGGATTCAAGAGGCTGCTATGCAGCCTGAAACAGGGCCCGCACCCGCGCCAGGTCTTCCGGCGTATCCACGCCCGGGGCGGGCGCGATCGGCGTCACGCCGAGGCTGATGCGGTGGCCGTGCCACAACACCCGCAATTGTTCGAGCATCTCGTAGCGTTCCAGCGGTGAACTGGCCAGGCTGGCGTAAGTACGCAGGAAGCCGACGCGGTACGCATACAGGCCGATGTGCCGCAAGGCGCCGAATTCGTGTGGCATCGGCTGCTGCGTGGCAAAGGCATCGCGCGGCCAGGGAATGGGCGCGCGGCTGAAATACAGCGCGTAGCCGGCCTCGTCGGCCACCACCTTGACGACGTTGGGATTGACGAAATCGGCATGGTCGTGGATCGGATGCGCCAGCGTGGCCATCACCGCATCGTCGTGCAGCACCAGCTGGCGCGCGGCTTCGCGGATCAACGCCGGGTCGATCAGCGGCTCGTCGCCCTGCACGTTCACTACCAGCGTGCCGTCCGGCCAGCCCAGGGTTTCGGCGACTTCCACCAGGCGCTCGGTGCCGGACTGGTGATCCGGCGAGGTCATCAGGGCCTGGTGGCCGGCGGCTTCGACGGCCTGCCGCACCCGCACATCGTCGGTGGCGACCACCACCGATTCGGCGCCCGCCTGCAGGGCGCGGTCCAGTACATGCAGCACCATGGGCCGCCCGCCGATATCCGCCAGCGGTTTGCCCGGCAGGCGGCTCGACGCGTAACGGGCGGGAATGACGACGCGGAAATGCATGTCGGAGCGTCGTCGTGACTACTTGGCGTGGATTTCGTCGGGCGACAGCGCGCGCGCCTCTTCCGGCAACATCACCGGAATATCGTCGCGGATGGGATAGGCCAGGCGGCAGGCGCGGCACACCAGTTCGCTCGCCGGTTTTTTCCAGTCGAGCGGGCCCTTGCAGACCGGACAGACGAGGATTTCAAGAAGCTTGGGGTTCATCGATCAGTATCCTGTTGAATGGGGACAAAGCGACCGACTCGGGCCGCTTCGACTTGCTTTGGTAAAGATGGATGTCGGCGACCGACAGCAAAGTCATCAGGTCGTGGCCGTCGCGCGGGGCATGGCTGACGCCCAGGCTCACTGCCATCGGCAGGCCGTTGCTGGTGCTCCAGGCTTCGGTACGGGCCTCGATGCGCTCGAAAATCTGCTGGATGGCGGCCTCGTCGCGTTGCGGCAGGAGCGCGACGAACTCGTCGCCTCCCCAGCGTCCGCACACACCCATTTCGGCCGATTCGTTGAAGATCTGCGCAAATTCGGCCAGCACGCGGTCACCCACGCCATGGCCGTAGCGGTCGTTGACCGCCTTGAACTGGTTCAGGTCGGCAAATAGCACCGTGGCCGGCGTACCTGCATTCGTCTTGTCGAAAATGGTGTCTGCCGCAGCCAAAAGACCGTGGCGGTTGAGCAGTCCGGTCAGCGTGTCGAAGCGGCTGCGGTAGTCGAGCTGGCGGCGCTGCGCTTCGATGTGCCCCATCAGGATGTAGGCATACAAGGCCAGGGTGACCCAGAACACGCCGAAGAACACGTCACCCGCATTGACCTCGAATCCGCCCACCCGATACCGGAAGGCAAAGGCGATCGCCATGCCGAGGAATGCGCCGCCCAGCACTTCGGCGAACAGCCGCATGCCATAGCGCATGCCGTTGCCCAGCAGCACCATCAGAAAGGCCAGCGCGGAAGGCGGAATCGGATTGGGATCGTGGATCACGCACAAGGTGACGATGATCAGGTCGGCACTCATGGCGCTGCGGATCTTCAGCAGCGTGACGCCTTGCAGCGCCTGCCGGAAGAACCAGCTGTTGATGAAGAAATAAACGCCCAAGGCAACCAGCAGCTGCTCGATGCTAAACAGCACCGGCCGGACACTCTCCAGCGTGGAGAAATAGATGACCGCCAGCGAGAAAAACAGGTAGCGGGTGAAAAACTGGGTGACGATCTCGGAACGGTCGGGCACCCAGAAGCCGGCGTCATCGCTTTCGGCTTCCCAATGGCAGGGGTGGCGGCGATCGCTCCAGTCCGAACTTTTCATGCCCATACCTCCCTCCCTCAGATGCGCACGCATGGGCGAGCGCAATTATTGTTTGAGGCGTGCGCCCAGCCAGCGAACAAATCCATTTTCCAGGGTGACCTCCAGCTCCACTGCCCACCAGTCCAGCCCTGCGAATTCCCGGCATTTTACCGCGTCTTTTTCGGTCATCAGCACCGCCCCACCCGCGGGGAGGTCCGTTGGTCGGAAAACATGGTGATCGGGGAAGGCTTGCGGGCGATAGTGCAGGCCGTGTCGGTCGAGCATGGCGAAGAATCCCTGCGGTCGGCCTATCCCGGTCGCGGCAAGCCAGTCGTGCGGCGGCAGGTCGCGTAGCGCCAGCTTTTCCTGTGGGGCGCACAAGCGATAAGCGCGTCCCGCACTGTAGTCGGCCCGCCAGCCTGTGACCGAGCGATAGGTGCGCGGCTCGGCAGTACCGCGCACCACCTGGACGACCGCATCGACGCTGGCCAGCCGGGCAGCGGGTTCGCGCAGCGGCCCCGCCGGCAACGGCCAGCCATTGCCCAGTCCGGTCGTCGCATCGATGACGGCCAGTTCGATGTCGCGACGCAGACGGTAATGCTGCAGGCCGTCGTCGGACACGATCACATCCACGTCCGAATGGCATTCGAGCAGCATGCGCGCCGCCGCCACCCGGTCGCGTCCGACCACGACCGGCGCGTCCGTCTTGAGTCGGATCAGCACGGGTTCATCGCCCACCTGCGCCGGCGGGCTATCGGCCTGCACCTCGACACAACCGCGTGCCGTCCCACCATAGCCGCGGCTGACGACCCCGGGACGATAGCCCTGGCTGCGCAGCCAGTTCACCAGCCAGATCACCAGCGGCGTCTTGCCGCTGCCGCCGGCAGTGATGTTGCCGACCACGATCACCGGCACACCGACCGATACCGCATGCAGCCAGCCGCGCCGATACGCCAGGCGCCGCCCTCCAGACATGACGGCAAACAGCATGGCGAGCGGCAGGAGCAGCACGGCGAGCACGCCCGTGCGTGCCCAGACATGCTGTAGCGAAAACATGAGCCCGCTTAGGGGTTGGTTTGCGTGGCGAAGGTAATGCGGGTCAGCCCCTCGCGGCGCGCCGCTTCCATCACGTTCACCACGGATTGATGGGTGGCACGCGCATCGGCGTTGATCACCACGACCGGCTCGTTCTCGTTGGAGGCGGCTTTCTTCAGTGCGGCGGCCAGGCCATCGATCGAGGCATCGCCCACGACCGTGCTGTCGATCTCGTAGCGGCCATCCTCGGAAACGGCCACCTCGATCTGCTTGGGCGGGTTGGGCGTCTGGGCGGCGCTGCTGGTCGGCAGGTTGATCTTGAGTTCGGCGAAACGCGCGTAGGTCGTGGTCACCGCAAGAAAGATCACGATGACGAGCAGGATGTCGATGAACGGAATCAGGTTGATTTCCGGGTAGTCCTCGCGGCGGCCTTTTCTGAAATCCATAGCTGCCTTTATTTCCGGTCGCCGTGGACGATTTCCACCAGCTTGATCGCCTGCTGCTCCATGTCGACCACCAGCGATTCCACTTTGGCCCGGAAGTAGCGATAGAAAATCATCGCCGGGATCGCCACGATCAGACCGAACGCAGTGTTGTAGAGCGCGATCGAAATACCGTGCGCCAGTTGGCCGGGATTGGTGCCGCCGCCGGTCTGCGCGCCGAAGATCTCGATCATGCCGATCACCGTGCCGAGCAGTCCGAGTAGGGGTGCCATGCTGGCGACGGTGCCGAGCGAGGTCAGGAAGCGATCGAGTTCATGGGTCACGGCGCGTCCGGACTCCTCGATGGACTCCTTCATGATCTCGCGCGAGTTGTGGGCGTTCTTCAGCGCGGTCGCGAAGATCCGTCCCAGCGGCGAGCCATCGGCCAGATGCGTGACCAGTTCCTGCGTCACGCCGCGTTCCTGATAAATCTTGATTGTCTCCAGCAACAGGCCCGCAGGGGCGACCTCCTGGCTGCGCAAGCTGTAAGCACGTTCGATGATGATGGCCACGGCGAGAACCGACGCCAATATCAACGGCCAGACCGGCCAACCGGCCGCCTCGATGATGGCAAGCACTGAATACCACTCCCAATAAAACAACAGGCGAAATGTAGCGCTCACGCGCCGGTTTCGGCAAGCACCAATTTTAGACCGACGGCATTTTCAATCGGAGCCCGAGTTCTCCACAATTGATGTGGATAAGTCTGTGAAGAACGCCCTGCCGGATTCCCTAAGCGCCCGCCCACAAAGGAAAAAGTGGTTTGGCCCAAAAAGTAGACAATAAGCTTATCCTTTTAAAATCAAGAATTTACAAAAAGACAACTATCGTCAATAGGGTTATCCAATTTTTTTTATGATCGTTTGGTGACTGTGCATGAACCGTGCCGAGCCCAAGCCGTTATCCTGCACGCCATGGATCTCCAGGACGACTTTCCCGACAACGCGCCCGCCCTGCCTGTGCTCACCGTCAGCGAACTCAATCGCATGGCGCGCCGCGCGCTGGAGTCGCAACTCCCATTGCTCTGGGTGGAGGGCGAAGTCTCCAACTTTACCCGTGCCGCCTCCGGCCACTGGTATTTTTCCCTGAAGGATGTGAACGCACAGGTGCGCTGCGTGATGTTCCGTGGGCGCAACCAGTTTGCCGATTTCACCCCCGCCAACGGCGACCACGTCGAGATCCGCGCCCTGCCTTCGCTGTACGAAGCGCGCGGCGAATTCCAGCTGGGCGCCGAAGCGATCCGCCGCGCCGGTGCCGGGCGGCTGTATGAAGCTTTTTTGAAACTGAAGGCCAAGCTGGAAGCCGAAGGCCTGTTCGACCCGATGACGAAACGCGCCTTGCCGCGCTTCCCACGCACAGTGGGCGTCGTCACCTCGCCGCAGGCCGCCGCCCTGCACGATGTGCTGACCGCACTGGCGCGCCGCATGCCGGGCCTGCCGGTGATCCTCTACCCGACCCCGGTGCAGGGCGCGGGCGCCGGCGCACAGATCGCCGCCGCCATCCGCACGGCCGGCGAACGCGACGAATGCGACGTGCTGCTGGTGTGCCGCGGCGGCGGTTCGCTGGAGGATTTGTGGGCGTTCAATGACGAGGCGGTGGCGCGCGCGATCGCCGCCAGCCCGATGCCGGTGGTGAGCGGCGTCGGTCACGAAACCGATTTCACCCTGGCCGACTTCGCCGCCGACCTGCGCGCGCCAACGCCCACGGCCGCGGCCGAACTCGCCAGCCCGGTGCGCCAGGAGCTATTGCAGCAACTGGATCACCTGGCCCGCCAACTCCACCATCATCACGCGCGCAGGCAGCACAGCGAGATGCAGCGGCTGGATTACCTGGCGCGGCGGCTGGTCCACCCGGCCGAGCAGTTGCGCCGCCGCCAGACCGAACTGAACCAATTGGCGCAGCGTCTCCACCACGCCAGCGGCACGCGCCTGACGCGCGAACAATTGCGCATCGCGCGCCTGAGTCAGCGGCTGGTCACGCCGCGCCATGTCATCCAGCGCGAACAACAGCGCCTGGGCGCGCTGGGGCTGCGCGCGCAACGCGCGGTTCAGGGCAGTTTCGGTCAGCACCGGCTCACTCTTGCACGGCTGGCCAGCAGCCTCGCCCACCTCAACCCCGAAGGCGTGCTGGCGCGCGGCTACAGCATCGTCCAGCGGGAAAACGGCAGCGTGGTCCAGGATGCCGCGGTGCTCGATGCCGGTGAAAAAATCGGCATCCGCCTGCACCGCGGGCAGGTCCGTGCCACGGTCGATTCCACCCGCGAGGACTGAGCGGCTTACGACCTTAAATGGCGGGCCACGAGGTCCATCGCCTGCGTGCCCAGATCGTCCACGAGACAATCCAGCTCCACCACGTCAGGCCACGAGCGCAGCCAGGTCAGCTGGCGCTTGGCGAGCTGGCGGGTGGCGGCGATGCCCTGCTCGCGCAAGTCTTTCAGATCGATTTCGCCGTCGAGATAGGCCCAGGCCTGGCGGTAGCCGACTGCACGCATGGACGGCAGATCGGCGTTGAGCGCGTAACGGCGGCGCAGGGTGTCCACTTCGTCGATCAGGCCTTCGGCGAGCATGGCGTCGAAGCGCGCGGCGATGCGCTGGTGCAGCACCGCGCGGTCGGACGGGATCAAGGCCAGTTGCAAGACGCGATACGGCAGTTCGGATTGCACACGGTCGAGCAGCGCCGACATCGGGGTGCCGCTGAGCCGGAAAACCTCCAACGCACGGCCGATGCGCTGCGAATCGTTCGGTGCCAGCCGCGCCGCAGTCGCCGGATCGACTACGGCCAGCTCGGCGTGCAGCGCCGGCCAGCCGCGCGCGGCCGCCTCCGCCTCCAGCTCCTTTCGCAGCGCCGCATCGGCGCGCGGCAGATCATCCAGTCCCTGCAGCAGCGCGCGGAAATACAGCATGGTGCCGCCGACCAGCAGCGGCACCATGCCGCGCGCGGCGATGTCGGCCATCAGCCGCCTCGCATCGTCGCAAAAGGCGGCGGCAGAATAGGTTTCGGTGGGATCACGGATATCGAGCAGGTGGTGCGGCGCACGGGCGAGCGTGGCGGCATCGGGCTTGGCGGTGCCGATATCCATGCCGCGATACACCAGCGCCGAGTCGACGCTGATGATCTCGAGTGGGAAGCGCTCGACCAGGCTGACCGCCAGCGCGGTCTTGCCCGAGGCGGTCGGACCCATGAGAAAAATGGCGGGCGGAGGGCTGGATGCAGGCATGGAGGGCGATTATCCCCCAGCTTGCCGTCGCGGCCGGCTCCCGTGTATGCGGAAAGTCCCCATGGAGCGCAGCCATATAAGGTCTAGAGTGAGAGACAGCAGGCAGGATGCCTGCCTGAAATCCGATGCGCTTATCCCATCCGGAGGGCCGTAAGTCCATGAATACCGACGAACTCAGATCCGTGGCGAATGCCATCGTCGCACGGCAGAAAGGCGTGCTGGCAGCAGACGAAAGCAATCCCACCATCAAGAAGCGCCTCGATTCGATCCAGGTGGAGTCCACCGAGGAAAATCGCCGCCGCTACCGTGAAATCCTGTTCACCACCGAAGGGATCGAGCGCACCCTCGGCGGCGTCATCCTGTTCGATGAAACCCTGCGCCAGCATACTCGCGACGGCATTCCTTTCCCCAGGCTGCTGGCAGACCGCGGCATCGTCCCGGGCATCAAGGTCGACCAGGGTGCCAAGGCGCTGGCAGGCCGCCCCGGCGAGAAGGTGACCGAGGGACTGGATGGCTTGCGCGACCGGCTTGCCGAATACAAGCAGTTGGGCGCGCAGTTTGCCAAGTGGCGAGCCGTGATCGAGATCGACGAACGTGCTATCCCGTCCGCTTTCGGCCTCCGCGCCAATGCCCACGCGTTGGCGCGATATGCCGCGCTGTGCCAAGAGGCCGGGCTGGCGCCGATCGTCGAACCGGAAGTACTGATGGACGGCGCCCACGGCATCGAACGCTGCGAGGCAGTGACGGCACAGGCACTGCAGGCCGTGTTCGCCGAACTCGACGCCCATGGCGTGCTGTTCGAGGGAATGCTGCTGAAACCGAACATGGTGATCGCCGGCAAGAAGTGCGCACACCAGGCCGGCGTAGAGGCGGTGGCCAAAGCTACGCTACGCTGCCTCAGGCGCTATGTGCCGGCCGCGGTGCCGGGGATCGTGTTCCTGTCCGGCGGGCAGAGCGCGGAAGACGCGACCGAGCATCTCAATGCCATGAATGCGCTGGGACCGCAACCATGGCAGGTCAGCTTTTCCTATGGACGGGCACTGCAGGCACCGGTGCTGGCCGCCTGGCAAGGTCGGGAAGACCGGGTCGCCGCTGCGCAACAGGCACTGCTCAAACGTTGCAACCTCAATGGCCTGGCCCGCGACGGACAATACGTGCGCGCCATGGAAAGCGCAGCCTGATCCCGGCCACTTGGCCACGTATGACGGCACGGTAGAACGTGCCATAAAAAAGCGGCAGGGTTTCCCCTGCCGCTTCGACTGCCGGTGCCCGAGACGTCAGGCCGCGTGCGCGTACTGCGTCTTGGCCTTGCGGGCCGCCCCGATTTCCTCGGGGCCGTAGGCCTTGCCGGACCACAGCATTTCGTAGGCGATCTCCTCGTTGCCGTTTTCACAGAGATCCAGCACTTTCTGGAACAGCGGCTGGAAGGTTTCGGAACGATGCGATCTCTCGTGGTTCTCGAAATCGGTCCAGAACGTCACGATCAAGGCTTCCTTGCCTTTCATCGGGCTTTCGACAGCCTGGCCGATGGTCGAGCCTTCATTCGACACTTGGCCGGAATTCAGGGCGACGAAACCGCCGACGAAACCGGTATCGGAATGGTAGGTTTTGACGTTCTCACACAAAAACGCCACCCGTTCCTGCAAGTCGTCCACCGTGTATTCCGGTTTCAGAACCACCCGGTTGACTGTCACGATACCGTCGGTCGGAAAATTAGCGATCAATCCACTCATGGTTTTTCTCCTGTTGTAGAAGGGAAGTACTACGACTCCAGTCTACATACCTGAGTAATTTAGTCAACTAATTTATTTAATTTATCTATGTGCCAATCATAATTTCTGATAATGATGCCCGGCCAGGCTGACCCTATGGATCAACAAATCATATATATCTTTTTTGTTCTCTCCGCCTACCGGGGCGCTTCTTCATGATCACCACGCCCTTGGCGACGTCGATATCGGCAACCGGAATGTTCTCGTACAGGGGATTGAGCGGCTTCAGCATCCAGCCGTCGTCCCGCTTCACGATCTGGCGGAAGATGTATTCCTCATTCACGTAGGCCACCACATAGGAGCCGTCCCTGACCAGGCCGGACGGCTCGACCACGATGATTTCGCCTTCCTCGAATTCCGGCATCATCGAATCGCCCAGCACCATCAACGCGTAGGGTTCGGCGCTGGCGCAGTTGCTGGCCTCGTTGACCTCCTGGATGGGAATGGTTTTGCGTTCGGTACGTTCGTTCATGATGGGCTCGCTTCGCCAAATTAATTAGCCAAAGCTTATATATAAACGCGCCAGTCGCAAAATCAACGGCCGCGCATGAACATGGCGTCGAGTTCCCCGAGGCTGACCTGGAACCAGGTCGGGCGGCCGTGGTTGCACTGCCCGGCCCGTTCGGTGGCCTCCATTTCGCGCAGCAGCGCGTTCATCTCAGGCAGCGTCAGGCGGCGGTTGGCGCGCACCGCACCGTGGCAGGAGAGTGTCGCCAGCAATTCATTGCGCCGCTCGGCGAGCAGACGCGCCACGCCGAATTCGGCAATTTCGGCCAGCACGGCGCGGGTCAACTCGACCGGGTCGGCGTCCTTCAGCAGCCACGGCACCGAACGCACCGCCACCGAGGTCGGCGAGGTCACCGACAACTCGAAGCCGATCCCGGCCAGCTGATCCAGGTGCGGGCTGATTTCCGCCACGTCGCGGGCGTCGACCGCCAGTGCGACCGGGATCAGCAGGGTTTGCGCCGGCACGGCGCGCGCATCCAGCGCAGTCTTGAGTTTTTCGTAGACGACGCGTTCATGTGCGGCGTGCATGTCGACCAGTACCATCCCCTGCGCGTTCTGTGCCAGCACGTACACGCCGTGCAGTTGGCCCAGCGCATAGCCGAGCGGCGGCGCATCGGCCCCGTCATCCGGCACGAGACGCATCGACGGTACCCCCTCCGAATCCTGCACCCGGGTCCCCTGGTCCAAAGGCGCATAGAACGCCATCGCTTCGTTCACCTGCAGCGGCATCGCCGTTTGCCGGGGCGCGGCCCAGCCCGGCTGCGGGGAAGCCTGCGACGCCCCCGATGCGGCCACGGCGACATCCGCCGCCACCGGCGCCGACAGCATGCGCTCGACCGCATGGAACAGGAACTGGTGCACACCGCGGCTGTCGCGGAACCGGATCTCGGTCTTGGCCGGATGCACGTTGACGTCGACCAGATCCGGCGGCAATTCGATGAACAGGCAATACGCCGGATTCAGCTGGTGATGCAGGACGTCGCGGTAGGCCTCCTTCAACGCGTGGACGATCAGCTTGTCGCGCACATAGCGGCCATTGACGAATACATGCTGGCTGTCGCGGCTGCCCGTGGCGGCGCTGGGACGGATCACCCAGCCGGACACCCGCAGCACGCCGGCCGCAGCCTCGACTGCGATGCTGTTCTGCTCGAACGCCTCGCCCAGCACCTGCCGGACTCGCGCAGAGGCAGGCTCGGCATTGAGGCGCAACTGTGTCCGGCCGTTGTGGCTCAGCGTGAATGACACCTGCGGGTTCGCCAGGGCCAACCGCCGCACGGTCTCGGCGCAGTGGGCGTATTCGGTGGCTTCGGTCTTGAGGAACTTGCGCCGCGCCGGGGTACTGAAAAACAGGTCCTGGATGTCGATCGTGGTGCCTGTGGCGCGCGCGGCGGGCGCCGGTACGTCGAGGCGGCCGCCTTCAGCCTGTACCGCCCAGGCGTGCTCCGCATCTGCATTGCGGCTGATGAGCTGAACCCGCGCGATGGCGGCAATCGAAGCCAAGGCCTCGCCGCGGAACCCCAGACTCGCGACCCGCTCCAGGTCGGCCAGACTGGCGATCTTGCTAGTGGCATGACGGGTCAAGGCAAGCGCCAATTCATCGTGCGCGATGCCGCCGCCGTTGTCGGCAACACGAATGCGTTTGATGCCGCCCTGTTCCAGATCGATCTGGATGTCGGTGGCCCCGGCATCGAGGCTGTTTTCCAGGATCTCCTTGAGCGCCGCGGCCGGACGTTCGACCACCTCGCCCGCTGCGATCTGCGAAATCAGCACATCGGGCAGAACACGGATGGTCATAGCGAGCCTGCAAACGCGACGCCCCGCCGGGCAGCCATGGCACGCCCCAGACGCTCGATGGCGGCAGCGTCCAGAACCTGCCGTGCCAGCGGCAGCACATGGGTGTTCTCGAATTCGAGATGGCTGCGATTGAGTGCGACGAAACGATGCGTCAACGCCTCATCCAGCGTGGCGGCCGAGCCGGCTTCGATCTGCTGCAGCTGGCCGCGCAGCCGTCGCCACAACAGCGCCAGTTCGTCGTGTTCCAGGGTCAGGGTTTCGACCAGATCACAGGCGCCCGGCGCGCCGGCCTGTTCGAGCAGCGGAAACAGGTTGCGCTCCTCGTCGTCGTGGTGATGCACCGCAGCCGTATCGAAATAGGTCAGGATCGCGCCCGCCGCCTGCTGTGCCTGGGCATCCGCACCATGTGCCGGCAGATGCGCCAGCAGTTTGCCGAGGGTATCGCACTGCCGGGCTATGCGGCCGTGACACGCTTCCAGCACATCGAGCGGCCGGTCGAATCCAGGGGCCGCCGCACCGAGCAGGCTCACGGTCATGGGTTGCGCGTCAGCCGCGACGGCGCAGTCAACGGATGCTTGGCGAAGTAATCCTTGACGCCATCGACGATGGCATCCACCAGCTTGTCCTGGTAGCCGGGGTCGTTGAGGCGTTTTTCTTCTTCAGGGTTGGAGATGAACGCGGTCTCGATCAGGATCGAAGGAATGTCGGGCGCCTTCAGTACGGCAAAGCCCGCCTGCTCCACCTCGCCCTTGTGCAGCGTATTGACGCCGCCGATTTCCTTCAGCACCGCCCGCCCCAGCTTCAGGCTGTCGTTGATGGTGGCGGTCTGCGACAGATCGATGAGCGTGCGCTTGAGGAAGGGATCCTTGACGTCGACGTTGACGCCGCCGATCAGGTCGGCGTCGTTTTCGCGCTTGGCCAGCCAGCGCGCGGCGACCGAGGTCGCGCCGTTCTCGGACAGTGCAAACACCGACGAGCCACGCGCGTGCGGCTTGATGAAGGCATCGGCATGGATCGACATGAACAGGTCGGCCTTCAGCGCACGCGCCTTGACGACCCGCTGCCCGAGCGGCACGAAATAATCGCCGTCGCGGATCAGGACGGCATGCATATTTTCCTGGGCGTCGATTTTCTGTTTGAGCTTCTTGGCCAGCGCCAGCGTGATGTCCTTCTCGTGCGAGCCGTTCGCCCCGCTGGCACCGGGATCCTCGCCGCCATGGCCGGCATCGACCGCCACCGTGATCAGTCGCGTGTATTGTGGCACTTCCGGTTTGGCTGGCGTGGCCACTGCAGGCTGCGAGGTCGCGGCCGGGTCGCTTGCCACCGTATCACCCGCCTGGGCCGGGTAGAGATCCACCACCAGACGATGCGCATACTGTCCCAGCGGCTGCAGCTGGAATACGGAAGGCTTGACGGCTGTTTTCAGGTCCAGCACCAGGCGCATCACCCCCGGGCGGTTGAGTCCCACGCGGATCGCGCCGATGTAGGGATCGTCCGGGCTGAGTTGTCCGGCCAGCGCGTCAAGCGCCGCACCCGCCTCCACGCCCTCTAGGTCGACCACCAGCCGCTGCGGGTTCGACAGCATGAAGTATTTGTACGCGACCGGTTGTGGCGCCTCCAGGGTGATCCGCGTGTAGTCGGACGACGGCCACAGACGGGTGGCGCTGAGTTGCAGCGCCTGGGCCCAGCCCGACGCAAGCAAACCGCACAACAGGAAAATTCTCAACAAGGCGTGCAACATGTCTCCAGATAGTGGGCGCCACGCGGGCTCGCCGCTTCACATTCAATTTCGCGCGCATCGTCGGCGATTGTCAACCGAATGACCACATCCGGGGCAGGCAACCAGCCGGCAGCCTTGTCCGGCCATTCGATCAAGCTGACCACCCGGCCATCGCTCACGTCGCGAAACCCAGCGTCAAGCCACTCGCGCGGATCATGCATACGATATAGATCAAAATGATACAGTTCAAATGCGGGCAGGTTGTAGCTTTCTACCAGCGTATAGGTCGGACTCTTCACCCGACCGCCATAACCCAGCGCGCGCAGCACCCCGCGCACCAGTGTCGTCTTGCCGGCGCCGAGATCGCCTTCCAGATAAAAAGTCAGCCCCGCCGTCATTCCCTGCGCCAGCTGCGCGCCGAATGCCAGCGTCGCGGCCTCGTCGGCCAGATGACGGCGGCAGTGCACGGTATCATCGGTCTTATGCATGAGCGGGATTTAACTCGACTGGCGCAGCAAATCAAGCGATGGGGGCGCGAGCTCGGCTTTGCCGCGGTGGGCATTGCGGACGGCGAGCTGAGCGCCGCGGAGGCAGGCTTGCAGGCATGGCTGGATCGGGGCTTTCATGGCGAGATGGATTATATGGCGGCGCACGGCACGAAGCGCAGCCGCCCGGCCGAACTGGTACCCGGAACCGTCCGTGTCATCAGCGCACGGCTGGACTATTTTCCGCCGGCGTCGACCGATCCGCATGCGGTACTGAATGACACGGACGCTGCCTATGTCTCCCGCTATGCGCTGGGCCGCGACTACCACAAGGTGTTGCGCAACCGGCTGCAAAGCCTGGCCGAAAAGATCAGCACAGAAATCGGCGACCATCATTTCCGGGTCTTCACCGACAGCGCGCCGGTGATGGAAGTCGAACTCGCCACGAAATCCGGCCTCGGCTGGCGCGGCAAGCACACCCTGCTGCTGAACCGGCAGCACGGCTCGTGGTTCTTCCTCGGCGAGATCTATACCGACCTGCCGCTGCCGGTGGATGTGCCGGAAGCCGAGCACTGTGGCACCTGCCAGGCCTGCATCGACATCTGCCCCACGCAGGCCATCGTCGCGCCCTATTCGCTCGACGCACGGCGCTGCATTTCCTACCTCACCATCGAACTCAAGGGCAGCATTCCGGTTGAATTACGCCCGCTCATCGGCAACCGCATCTACGGCTGCGACGATTGCCAACTGGTATGCCCGTGGAACCGCTTTGCGCAGACCGCCGCGCTGCCCGATTTTAGAGTTCGGAACGGGCTCGACAGCGCGCGGCTGGTCGAACTGTTCACCTGGAGCGAGATGGACTTCAACGACCGTCTGGCCGGCTCAGCTATCCGCCGCATCGGGCATGAACGCTGGCTGCGCAATATCGCCGTCGCGCTGGGCAACGCGCCCGCTTCGCCTGAAATCAAAGCTGCGCTTGCTGCACAACTCGCACACCCGTCCGAACTGGTGCGCGAGCATGTCGCGTGGGCCCTGGCGCGCCAGGAAATAGTTTAGACCGCCTGTAATTCCTGCTTGACGCTGTTTTAATTCACGCGCAACTCGCGCTGCGCATGCCGGATAACTGACGCGCCCGAACTCAACGCCAACCCCGCCAGCACCAGCGCCACCGCGATATCCGGCCAACCATGCGCGGTCACCCACACCCCAGCTGCCGCTCCCATCACCGCCAGGTTGCCCAGCGCGTCGTTGCGCGAACACAGCCACACCGAGCGCGCCTGCGCGTCGCCCTGGCGATACGCATACAGCAGCGCGGCGACACCGACGTTGATCGCCAGCGCCAACAGGCTCACCCAACCCATGATGAACGGTTCCGGCACCACGCCCGCCGACCACTGCCAGGCCGACTTGCCGAGCACGAACACACCGTAGCCGACCATCAGCCATCCTTTCCACAGCGCGGTACGCGAACGCCACACCGGCGCCAGCCCGAGGACGAACAGCGCCACGCCGTAGTTTCCCGCGTCGCCGAGGAAATCGACCGCGTCAGCCAGTAGCGACACCGACTGTGCCACCAGGCTGGCAACGATTTCGACGCCGAACATCAGCGCGTTCAGCACCAGTGCAATCCACAGCGCACGCCGGTAGCCTGGATCGGGCGGCGGCGCGTCGCACGCCGAATCGCAAGCGCAGCCGCTCATGCCGGATGCCGCCACAGGCGGCCCTGAAGGTAGAATGCGTGTGTTTTCATCCCGTCATGCTGCCACCCATGTCCACGAATGCACATTCCCCCATTGGCGTATTCGATTCCGGCATCGGCGGCCTGACCGTGGTGCGCGCCCTAATGGAGCGCCTGCCCTACGAGAACATCGTCTACTTCGGCGACACCGCGCGCGTGCCCTACGGCGTGAAGTCGGTCGAGACCATTGCCCACTTCACCACCCAGATCGCCCAGTTCCTGCTGGAAAAGGACGTCAAGCTGCTGGTCATCGCCTGCAACACCATGGCGGCGGTGGCGGCGCAGGTGGTCAAGGACCTGTCGCCGGTGCCGGTGCTCGACGTCATCGACGCCGGCGCGGTGTCGGCGCGAGGCGGCAGGAAAATCGGCGTCATCGGCACCCCCACCACCATCAACAGCAACGCCTACGCGCGCGCCATCCACGACTATGCGCCCGACTCACGCATCCATTCGCAGGCCTGCGCGCTGTTCGTGCCGCTGGTGGAGGAAGGCTGGCTCGACCACGAAGTCACGCGATTGGCGGCACAGGACTACCTGAAACCGCTGCTGGCCGAACACATCGACACCCTGGTGCTGGGCTGCACGCATTACCCGCTGCTGAAGCCGCTGCTGCGCCAGGTGGTCGGCGACGAAGTCGCGCTGGTCGATTCTGCCGAAGCCATGGCCGAACAGGTCGCGGCCGTCCTGGCGGAGAAGCATCTCGCCAATCCCAGCCACGCCCAGCCGCGCTACGATTTCTACGTCACCGACGTGCCGCTGCGCTTCCAGACCATTGGCGAACGCTTTCTGGGCCGCACACTCAACAACGTGCACGTGGTGAAGTGGTGATCGAAACACGACGGCCATGATCCGGGTCAACGCCCAGATCGAGCTCGACGAGCGCGAAATCCAGGAAGACTTCGTGCGCGCCTCGGGCCCCGGCGGGCAAAACGTCAACAAGGTGTCGACCGCCGTGCAACTGCGCTTCGACGTCGCCCATTCCCCCTCGCTGCCCGAGCCGGTTCGCGTCCGCCTGATGGCCCTCGCGGGCCGCCGCCTCACCCAGGACGGGATCCTGATCCTCGAAGCCGAGCGTTATCGGAGCCAGCGGCGCAACCGTGACGATGCGCTGGAACGGCTGCTCGCACTGATTCGCGAAGCCTGCGAAGTGGAAACGCCGCGCCGTCCGACCCGTCCCACACTGGCGTCAAAAAAACGGCGTCTGGACAGCAAGCAGCGGCGGGGCGAGACCAAGAAACTGCGTGGCTTGAAACCTGGAACCGAGCATTGATCGGATCAAGCTTACGGATAGCGCGTCCGCTTCATTTCCACATCACGTCGACCTTTTGCCGCGCGGCAGCCGTAAGCAACTCGATCAGGGGCAAGGCCCGGTGCGCCAGACTGACAGGCGGCTCGTCGGAATCGTCACCCCTGCTCTCCGATGCATCGTGCGGCGCAGCCGCCTTGGCCGTTTCGACCGCGCGCTTCAAACGATCCAGCGCCGCAGGCACATCCTCGGCCAGAATCGCGCCGGGAACCGTTTCGCTGTGTCCCATCATTCTCAACATGCCTAATGCGACATCACCGAACATGGTAATGTCCGCATAGGCTTTGCACGTAAACGTCACCAGCACGCCAACACCTTCCGTCTACTCTTTATCGATCGTTCGTTCGGGTCACCGGTGATCCGGACCGCGCCCTTCGTTTCTCTTCCCCTGCCCTTGTTGCCCGGATGGGCCGCGCTGCATCTGATAATGCTGCTGTGTCACGGGCTCGCGCGGCTGGTAACGGTAGCGTTCGGAACGAATCGTATGCTGACGTTCCTGCTCGCGCGGATAGCGATCTCCCGAATAATTCCGCTGATAGGACGGCAACGGTGCGGGGCGGGGGGCGGAACGGCGGTCCCATTGGTCCCACCCGCCTCGACGCTGTTCCCACTCGCGGCCCCAGTGCTCGCCCCAGCGCGGCGGCGCGTCGGCGCGCCAGCCATGGAAATAGGGCGGCGGACGACGGTAGTAGCGCACCGGGATACGCAGGATATACAGCGGCACGTCATAGTAATCCACCAAATCCCACGGCCCGTTATACCAGCTGCTCACATACCAGTTGTCCCCAATAAATACCCAGTACAGTCCGTCATAAAAGAAGAAATTCAAATCCACGCGCGGATCGTAGTAGACCGGATAGCCTGGCACCCGAACGAGCCGCGGATAGGCCGGCATGTTGATCCCGATGCTGACGCCGGGCACGCTGATGCCGACGCCGACACTGACGTCCGCACGCACCGTCGTTAATGGGACAAACAGCATCGACAACACAATAAGCAGGTAGCGCATTTCCATTCTCCTGTTGAATTGTTCAGTCCCTGAATATCCGACGCCCGATCTGCCATCCTGCCCACAGGTATCGGGGCCATTTGCCCGCGCGTCCCCGCCGCAGGCGTGCGAACACAAGTGCAGCCCCTAGCAACAGGGCCGGATGCCGTCTGACGGTGCGAAGTGCCGCCAAGCCCTGATCCGCCAATGCCAACGGTGCATGCCAGGGTGCAACGGTTTGCGCCAATGCGCGCCGTTGCGCTGCAGCCTGCGCCACCAGGTTCTCACGGTGTTCGGCCAGACGGTTCGAAGTATTGCTCATGATCGTTGCACCAAGTGCTCTCGGTCCTTCGATAACTCGGCCAGGCTTGCGGCGAACAGCTTCGGTTTAGTTCTGAGTCGGTGCCGGGCGAAACCAATCGCCGTCGCACCGCCCACCAGGAAAAATGCCGTCAGTCCCGCCAGTGCCAGAAGGCGATGGCTCTCCCAGAAGGCGACCACGATCAGGAAAACGAGCAGCACCACACCGATACCGATACAGAACAGCGCCACAAACAGCATCACCAGCACTGAGGCCAGCCGCGCCCGCTCTTCTTCCAGTTCCGTCGACAGCAGGTCGAGCCGGGTGTGCACGATAGCGATGAGACTTGCGGCGAGCCCCTTCAGGGAATCGAACAACCCCCCGCTTCCACCTGGTTTGGGGTCACTCATGAGATGTCGCTAGCGGCGCCCCATGATGAAACCGACAAGCAGCGCGATACTGGCGGAAATGCCGATTGCTTTCCACGGATTCTCGTGAACGTAGGCATCCGTCGCCTTGGCAGCCGCCTTGGCCCGCACCAGCAGCGCAGCTTCGGCATCAGCCATCTGTGCTTTCGCCTTGGCAAGCGACGCTTCGGCCTTGGCGCGCACCGAAGCCAGTGCCTCGCCGCCCTGGTTGGCCGTCGCCTTGATCAAAGCCTCGGCATCCGATATGACCGTCTTGAAATCAGCAATAAGCTGCTCTTTCGTTACGTCGGGAACATCCGATTCGCCAGATACGTTTTGCGTGCTCATTGCCTATTCCTCCATTAAATGCCGATGCTCAAAGGCCAACCTGTCTCTGGCCTGTCTCACGATCAATACTCTTGCACCCTCATTTATATTTATAGGCCAATTTCCCTGCGCAGTCTGCGTGCGGGCGCACGACGCATCACATTGCAGGCGATCGAGCGTTAGCCAGGCAATGCAGCCGGAACGAACGACGAGCTCAAACCGGATAGGATCCCTGTCTGTACCAGCGCTCAATAACCGAACGTCAGCCCCATCGACTCCCGCACGTCGCGCATGGTGTCGCGCGCCAACTCCTGCGCCTTCTCGCAACCGTCGGCGAGGATGTTGCGCACCTGGTCGGGATTGTCTTCGTAATACACCGCACGCTCGCGGATCGGCGCGAGTTCGGCCAGCACGGCGTCGATGACCGGCTGCTTGCATTCGAGGCAGCCGATGCCGGCGCTGGTGCAGCCCGCCGTGGCCCATTGCCGGGTCGCGTCGTCGGAATACACCAGATGGAACTGCCACACCGGACAGTTGGCCGGATTGCCGGGGTCGGTACGGCGGACACGCGCAGGGTCGGTCGGCATCGTGCGGATCTTCTTGGTAACCGTCTCGGGATCCTCGCGCAAGGCAATCGTATTGCCATAGGACTTGGACATCTTCTGCCCGTCCAGCCCCGGCATTTTCGAGGCCTCGGTCAGCAGGGCCTCGGGCTCGACGAGGATCATCTTGCCGGAGCCCTCGAGATAGCCGAACAGACGTTCGCGATCGTTCATCGACAGGTTCTGTGCGTCATTCAACAGTGCCTTGGCTGACTCCAGCGCCTCGTCGTCGCCCTTCTCCTGGTAGGCGGTGCGGCATTCCTCGTAGAGCCGGGCCTTCTTCGAGCCGAGCTTCTTGACCGCGGCGCGCGCCTTGTCCTCGAACCCCGGCTCGCGTCCATACATGTGGTTGAAGCGGCGTGCCAGTTCGCGGGTGAATTCGATATGCGGAATCTGATCTTCACCGACCGGCACGCGGTTGGCACGATAGATCAGGATGTCGGCGCTCATCAGCAACGGATAACCGAGAAAGCCGTAGGTCGAGAGATCCTTGTTGGCCAGCTTTTCCTGCTGGTCCTTGTAGGTGGGCACGCGTTCCAGCCAGCCCAGCGGCGTCATCATCGACAGCAGCAGATGCAGTTCGGCGTGTTCGATTACGCGCGACTGAACGAACAGCGTCGCCTGCGCCGGATCGACGCCTGCCGCGAGCCAGTCCACCACCATGTCGCGCACGTTCTCGTCGATCCCCTGCGGCGTGTCGTAGTGCGTGGTCAGCGCGTGCCAGTCGGCGACGAAAAACAGGCACTGGTATTCGTTCTGCAGGCGCAACCAGTTTTTCAGGACGCCGTGATAGTGGCCAAGATGCAAGCGCCCGGTGGGGCGCATGCCGGAGAGAACGCGATCGGAATACATGGTTGGTGAGTGGCAAGTGGTGAGTGGTGAGTGGTGAGTGGTGGCGGTCAGGACAGCACGAGCTGGATCAGGCCGACCAGCTGGGCGGGCTCGAGCCCGGTGACCAGCGCGGTCAGGCCGATGAACACGCTGATGAGCGGCCACAGGACGAAGCCCAGGATAGTCGTGCCGCCGATTGGCACGAACATCAGGCCGAGCAGGATGAACAGGCCATACGGCTCCAGCCGCGCGAACTGCATGGCCTGCTTCACCGGCAGCAGACTGACGGCGATGCGGCCGCCGTCGAGCGGCGGCAGCGGGATCAGGTTCAGCGCCATCAGGATGACATTGATGAATACGCCCGCCGCCCCCATCAGCATCAACGGCGCGCTGACAAAACTGCTGCCGAGGGCATGCCCGAGCTGGATCATCAGCGCCCAGAACACGGCCATGATGAAGTTCATGCCGGGCCCGGCAAGGGCCACCCACAACATGTCCTGCTTGGGGCGACGCAAGCGACCGAAGTTGACCGGCACCGGCTTGGCCCAGCCGAACAGGATCATCCCGCCGCCCAGCAGCTTGCTGGTCAGCAGGATCACCAGGGGCACCAGGATGGTTCCCACCAGATCGATGTGCTTGAGCGGATTGGCGGTGATGCGGCCTGCCGCCGCTGCGGTCATGTCGCCGAAGAAACGCGCCACATAGCCGTGCGCGGCTTCATGCAGGGTGATCGCAAAGATGACCGGCAGGGCGAACACCACGATTTTCTGGATCAGCGTGAGTTCCATGCGCGATCAGCCTTCGAAATCCGCCGTGTCGCCCTTGCCGAAACGCAGCACGGACGGCGTGTCGGTCGTGAGATCGACGACGGTGGTCGGCGTCAGGCCACAGGCGCCGCCGTCGATGACCAGGTCGACGAGGTGTTCCAGGCGTTCGCGGATTTCCCACGGCTCAGTCAGCGGCACGTCTTCTCCATACAGCAGCAGCGTGGATGACAGGATGGGTTCGCCGAGTTCGGCCAGCAGCGCCTGCACGATGGGATGCGCGGGAACCCGCAGTCCGATGGTGTCGTGCTTCTTGTGCAGCAGACGCTTCGGCACTTCACGGGTACCGCGCAGGATGAAGGTATAGGCGCCCGGGGTATGTGCCTTCAGGAAACGGAACTGGGTGTTGCCGACCTGGGCGTAGCGTCCGAGTTCGGACAGGTCGCGGCAGATCAGCGTGAGGTCGTGTCCGGTATCGAGTCCGCGTACCGACAGCAGCCGCATCGCCGCCTCCTTGTCGCCGATATGGCAGCCCAATGCGTAGCAGGAATCGGTTGGATAGACGATCACGCCCCCGCGCTTGAGGATGTCGACCGCCTGCTGGATCAGGCGAGGTTGCGGGTTTTCTGCGTGGATATTGAAAAATTGCGCCATAAATCGTCAGGTCGGGGAAAGGGAAAAGTGCGCTTCAAGCTCCGGCCAGCCTTGCCAGACCGGCTGGCAGTAGTGCGGCAGTGCGGGCAGCCGGCCGATATCGATGCCCTCGCCCGGCGCATGAAAATCCGCCCCGCGCGAAGCCTTGAGGCCGAATGCACGAGCCAGGTCGGCAAACTTGCCGTATTCGGATGGATGGTGGCTGCCGGTGATGACCTCGATGCCTTCGCCGCCCAGCGCGCGGAAGGCGTCCAGCAGCAGGTGCAGTTCGCGCGCATTGAAAGCGTAGCGCCCCGGGTGCGCGATCACGGCCATGCCGCCGCTGGCACGAATCCAGCCGACGGCATTTTCCAGCGTGGTCCACTGGTGCTCGACATAGCCGGGATTGCCGCGCGTCAGGAAGCGCCGGAACGCGCCGCGCATGTCGGGCGCATGGCCCTGCGCCACCAGCCAGCGGGCGAAATGCGTGCGGCCGACCATTTGCTTGTTGGCGGCAAAGTCATAGGCGCCTTCATACGCACCGACGATGCCGGATCGCGCCAAGTCGTCCCCCATGCGTTGCGCACGCTCGATACGGCCCATGCGGATGTTGTGCAGGCCGGCCGCCAGTTCCGGATGAACAGGATCGATGCGCAGGCCGACGATGTGGACCGTCTGTCCGCTCCAGGTCACCGAGATCTCGACGCCCGGGATCAGCGCCAGCTCCGTGCCCTCGGTCGCCGCCTGCGCAGCAGCAAGCCCTGCCACGTCGTCGTGGTCGGTCAGCGCGAGCGCATGCACGCCGTTCGCGGCTGCGCGCGCAACGACTTCGGCGGGCGGCAATACGCCGTCTGACACGTTGGAATGGCAATGCAGATCGATATTAAGCATCGATGATCGGGTCTGGCGACCAGCGCCAAAAGCGCTTGGTCAGGAGGGGGAATCATAGCAAAATAAGAAATCGCCCGAATTACGGCTGACTGCGCGGCCCCACCATAATGAAAAAACTGCTGTTCGACCTCTTCCCCATCATCGTCTTTTTCATCGCCTACAAGCTGGGCGACGCCAACGCCGACGCCACGCGTACCTTGCTGGCCGGTCTCGGCTTGCCCCAACCGACAGGCGTGGGCGAGAAGCCCGGCATCTACCTCGCTACGCTGGTCGCCATCGTCGCCAGCGTCGGGCAGATCGCCTGGGTCAAGCTGCGCGGCCACAAGGCCGACACCATGATGTGGGTCAGCCTTGGCATCATCGTGCTGTTCGGCGGCGCCACACTGTGGCTGCACGACGAAAGCTTCATCAAATGGAAGCCGACCGTGCTTTACTGGATTTTCACCGGCATCATTTTCGGGGCCGCCGCCTTCGGCCGCAATGTCATCAAAAGCGTCATGAACGAACAGATGGAACTTCCTGACGTCGCATGGGGTCGGTTGAACGCGAGCTGGGGTGGATTTTTTGCCTTCATGGGGGTTGCAAATCTGTTTGTCGCCTTCAACTTCTCGACGGATACCTGGGTGGATTTCAAGCTGTTCGGCAGTCTGGGGTTGATGCTGGTGTTCGTAATCGGCCAAAGCATGATGCTGACCCGGTATTTGGATAAAGAATCGTTCGACAAGGAAGAAAAGCAATAATGTTCTATGCCATCGTCGGCCAGGATACGGCCGACAGCCTCGATCGGCGACTGGCCGCCCGCCCCGCCCATGTGGAACGTCTGCATGCCTTGCAGCATGCCGGACGGTTGTTGCTGGCCGGCCCGTTCCCGGCCATTGACAGCAATGACCCAGGCGCTGCAGGGTTCACCGGTAGCTTGATCGTCGCCGAATTCGACACGCTCGCCGACGCACAGGCATGGGCCGAGGCCGATCCCTATGTCACGGCGGGCGTCTATGCCGGCGTCAGCGTCAAACCCTTCAGGAAAACCCTGCCCGCATGAGCACGCCCGACCTGATCCGCCAGCGCCTTGCCGCGCTGGAGCCCGAAACCTACACGCTGGAAGACGAAAGCGCCCAGCACCGAGGCCACGCCGGGGCAGCCTCGGGTGGCGGGCACTTCCGTCTCACCTTGGTGTCACATAAATTTCGTAATCTTTCCACCCTCGCCCGCCACCGACTGGTATACGAAGCCATGGGCGAGCTCATGCAACGCGAGATTCATGCGTTGTCGATCACTGCTTTAACCCCGGAAGAACTCTGAAAGGAATCCGAATGCGTCTTGCCCTTCTCCCCGCCCTGATCATGCTGGCGTTCACCCCGCTGGCACAGGCGCAAACACCCGCGCCTGCGACCCCCACTCCGGCCGCGGCCGCCGACAAGCCGCTGGCTGTGGTCAACGGCAAGGCAATTCCCGCCCTGTACGGCGACCTGGTCAAGCGCGAAATGGCCCAGGGCCAGCCCGACTCCCCGCAACTGGATGCCCGCGTACGCGAGTCCCTGATCAATCTTGAACTGCTGTCGCGCGCCGCGCTCGACAAGGGACTCGACAAGGAACCGCATCTGGCCGCGGCACTGGATATCCGCCGCAAGGATCAGCTTGCCAAGGCCTACCTGGAGGATTACGTCAAGGCCCACCCGGTCACCGACGCCGAAATCCAGGCGATGTACGACAAAGCCAAAACGGAGCCGATGGAGCCGGAATACCAGGCCCACCACATTCTGGTGAAAACCGAGGCCGAAGCGAAGAAACTGATCGCCGAGTTGGGCAGCAAGAAGGCCAAATTCGAAGATCTGGCGAAGAAATATTCCAAGGATCCCGGCTCCGCCAAGAACGGCGGCGCACTGGACTGGTCCGACCGGCGTGCCTTCGTGCCCGAATTCTCCGACGCGCTGGCTGGCCTGAAAAAAGGCGAAATCACCAAAACCCCGGTGAAGACGCAATTCGGCTACCACATCATCCGTCTCGACGATACGCGTACGCCCAAGCTGCCGCCGCTGGATGCCGTGCGGAGTGAAATCGTCAAGCAGCTGCAGCAACAGCGCATCCGCGACGCCATCACGGCAGCGCGCGCCGATGCAAAAATCGAGTAATCCGCTAATAATATTAAACGGGGCTTCGCCCCGTCTTCACCTGATAGGGAGCCGATCATGGCCAGCAAAGAATACAACCACCTGCAAGACGTTTTCCTCAACACCCTGCGCAAGGAACGCATCCCGGTTTCAGTGTTTCTCGTGAACGGGATCAAGCTCATGGGACGAATCGAATCGTTCGACCAGTTTGTGGTACTGCTGAAAGGTCAGGATCAGGCCGCCCAGATGATCTTCAAGCACGCCATCTCGACCATTTCGCCCTCGCGCGAAGTGGTCCTGCCGCAACGCGACGCCGAGGCCTGAGTCGCCTTATTCAGTCGGGGCGGCCAGTAGTGCGGCCGCCGTTTGTGCGTTCACCAGGACTGCGCCGCCGCCGCGGTAGGGCTGCTTGTAGCGCGCCGAAACCCCGGTCAACTGACGGCTATTGTCCAGATACACCACGGCATAGCCTTCCGGATGGGTGGCCAGCCAATGCGCCGCGCTGGCCCCGGTCACTTCGGCCAAGGGCGTTTCCAGCCTGCCGAGAAACTGGTATTGCGCATGGTAGGTCGCGATATTCGCCACCGGCCGTCCTTCATCCTGTACCTGTTTGATCGCCTGTGCCATCGACTTGACGTCGTACATGGGCTCGATCGAATGCATCGCAGCGATTTGCACCAGCGCCATCAGGGCCGCGCCGAGCAGGGCCAGATTCGGTATCGGCGCCACACCGCGCCGGCCCGCCACCCACGCGGCAAAAGCCAGCACAATCAGGACCCAACCCGGCCAGGCCGGCGGCAATGCCGTCACCTGACGATGCAAGGCTGCAATATGTCCTGTGGCAGCCAGGACCAGCACACCCCCAAGCACCGCCGCCAGCAAGGCCGGCAGCCCGACGCGCGCGTCCGCACGTCCCGCCATCAGCCGTGCCGTCAGCAAGGCGAAAGCGGGAAACAGGGGAACCAGATAATGCGGCTGCTTGCCGCTGATGAAGCAAAAAGCCACGAACACCGGCAGCATCCACGCCAGGCAGAAGCGAGAACCGCGATCCAGGCCCTCGCGACGCTGCTGGACCAGCGCCTTCCACCAGGCCGGCCAAACGAACCAGGGGAACAGCAACAAGGGCAGCAGGGGCACATACCACCAGAACGGCCGCCGGTGCGCGAAGGACTCGACCATGCGGTTGGCGGTCTGACCCCAGAAAATCGCATTGCGATACGCCTCGCCCCCTGAAAACCCGGCCGGCAGCGCCCACGCCAGCGCGATGGCCGCGCCCAGCAGTACTGCCATCAGCGTGCCGCCGAACCAGCGTTTCCACTTCAGGCCCGGATTCCACCACGGCGTCAGCGCAACGACGGGCAGCAGATGCAGCAGGATGACCGGTCCCTTGGTCAGTACGCCCAGGCCGATCGCCACCCCCAGCATGACAAAGCCGCGGCGCTTTCCATCGGTGGCCGCCAACACGCCGTGGAGACCAATCAGTACCCAGAAGGTCAGCATCACGTCGAACATGACCGATGTGGAAAAGACGATCCACAGCAAGGCGCTCACCAGCACCAGTGCGGCCCGTCCGCCGAGGCTTGCATGCTGGGGCCATAGGCGGGGGGCAAGTCGATAGGTCAGGAACAGTCCGCCGGCAGAAAACAAGGGGAGCACCAAGCGCGGCCACCAGTTATTGACGCCAAACAGCGCCCAGCCGGCCTGGAACATCCAGAACATGAACGGCGGCTTGTCGCTGTAGGGTGCGCCATTCTTGAACGGCACCAGAAAATCGCCGCGCAGCCACATCTCCCACGCTGCGCTGACGTAGCGCGTCTCGTCGATCGGGGTCAGGGGGCGTGTCAGAATCGCCACCGCAGCCAAGGCTGCCAGCAGCAGCAGGCTGAACAGCAACAGGTTGCGTCCGGAGAGATCAGATGTGCGTTGTGGATTCATGGGCATCGATATTTTCGTCCAGTGCCGCATCGATCTGCGCGTCGAGGCTCTGGCCGTGGCGGAAATGTCTATACAGGTAGGCGCCCAGCGCGCCCGAGATCAGGAACAGACCAATGGCGAGCGCGAGTTTCAGGGCCGGCGCGAGGTGGACGCCGCTGCCGACCAGTGCGAACACCAGCGTTTGCGGCAGATAGCCGAGCAGCGTGCCGGCGAAGAAATGTATGGGGCGGATGCTGGAAATCCCCGCCGCCAGGTTGGTCAGCAGATTGTTGCCCACCGGCAGCAGGCGGACCAGCACCGTCATGGCAAACGGATGGTCGTGTATGAAGCGGTCGAAGCGCCCGGCGCGCTCGCCCAGCCGCGCACGCAGCAGTCCTTTGCCGAACAGGCGTGCATAGCCGAAGCTCAGCATGCAGCCCAGAAGTGCGGCCAGCGCGCCGAGCAGGGTGCCCAGCCCAATGCTGAAGGCATAGCCGCCGAGAAAGGCAATGATCTGGCGCGGCAGGCCGATGGCTGTAAAAATCCCGCCCATCAGCAGGAACAGCAGCGCCCCATTGATGCCATGCCCGCGCACCCGCGCATCGATCCAGGTTTCGTTGATGCTGTTGCCGAGATCGCTTGACTCGAACAGGTAGCCCAACAGCGCCAGGCTCAATATCAGCGCCAGGCCTTTGACGATGACGCGCGCCCTCATTTACAGATCGGAATCGGACTCGATGACCGGCAGACGCACCCTGCGCTGCAGCCAGGCCACGCCGAACAGGTCGACGATCCCTACCCACAGCCGGTTGTGCACGCCGTACTTGGAACTGCCGCGCTCGCGCGCACGATGATGGACCGGAACCGATACCACTGCGCCGCCATTGCGCATCACCAATGCCGGCAGGAAGCGGTGCATATGGTCGAAATTGGGGAGCTGCAGGAAGGTCTGGCGGGCAAATACCTTGAGGCCACAGCCGGTATCCGGGGTATTGTCCTTCAGCATGCGCGAGCGTACGCCATTGGCGATTTTCGACGACAGCCTGCGCAGGAAGGTGTCGTTGCGGCGGGCTCGCCAACCTGCCAGAAGTTCCAGATTAGGCGGTTGTGCCGGATCGGCCAGCCGGGCCAGCAAGGCGGGAATGTCGGCAGGGTCGTTCTGCCCGTCCCCGTCGAGCGTCGCGATCCACTCATGGCGCGCTGCAGTCACGCCCGTCGTCACGGCCCGGCTCTGCCCGCACGAACTGCGATGCCGAATCACCCGCAGCATGGGAAATTCGGTTTTCAGCGCATCCAGTCGTGCCTGCGTGGCATCGGTACTGCCATCGTTGACATAGATGATTTCAAATGTCGTGTTTCCGGACAGCGCCGCCGCGATTTCGCGCACCAGCGGTTCGACGTTGTCCTGTTCGTTCTTGACGGGAACGACTACGGAAAGCCTGCCATGGTAGGCGTATTTGGGCATTGCTGTATTTATAAGGGTCGCTTAGTGTTGGCGGCGCAAGGAGATATCTCCAGGCTGGGCCGCATCGACAGGCTTCCGAAGCTTGAAATTTCAGAAGCTTGGCATTCTAATTTATTTTCAACGCCGCGTATGCTCCGGACACCCCGGCATGCCCACCCCTTGCGCCGGCCTCTGATCCCTTCTGCCGGGATCCGAAGAACAGCCAGACAGGTGTCGATTTTCCCCGGCCTGCTTCGTCGTAGTGATGAAGGACCTGCGCTGACCTCAGACTATGGTCCGATTCCCACCCGAAACAACCAGGAGAAACCCATGCGATTCATGATCATCGTCAAAGCCACCGCCGAATCCGAAACAGCAGCGCGCCCGGCTCCCGACGAAGCCCTGCTGGCCGAAATGGCCGATTACCACGAGAAACTGGCCAAGGCCGGCGTGCTGCTCGATGCGTCCGGCCTTAAGCCAAGCGCGCAAGGCTGGCGCATCCGCTATGACGGCGAGACGCGTAGCGTGCTCGACGGCCCATTCACCGAGACCAAGGAACTGATCGCGGGTTATACGCTGATCCAGGTGAAGACACGCGAAGAAGGCCTGGAATGGGCGCGCCGATTCCCCAATCCGGTCGGTGCGGGCAGGCCGGCAGAAATCGAAGTACGGCAATTGTACGAACTGGATGACTTCGCGCCGTCGGCCGCGATCGAGCGTTTCCGCGACATGGACACGGCCAAACAATAACGACACCCCTGGACACCGCCAGCGGCAATCTGTCGATTTGGCAGCACGCCATTCGTCGTACGAAGTGAAGCGCCGGATCGGAATCGTTTCCGTTCCCCTCAATCTGACAGGAGAAAGAACATGAGCCCCACCCAAGCAAGCCCCATCCCGAATGGCATGCATACAATCACCCCTCACCTGGTGTGCCGCGGTGCCGCCGATGCCATCGCGTTTTACGGCAAGGCTTTCGGCGCCGTCGAACTGGCTCGGCTACCCGGCCCGGAAGGCAAACTCATGCATGCGATGATACGCATCGGCGATTCCAACCTCATGCTGGTCGACGAATTTCCCGACTGCGGCTCGCTGGGGCCGCAACCCGGCCAAAGCTCACCCGTGACGATCCATCTCTATGTCACGGATGTCGACGCAACGTTCGAACGCGCCGTCGCCGCCGGTGCCAAAGTCACGATGCCGGTCGACGACATGTTCTGGGGCGACCGCTACGGCAGGATCGAAGATCCCTTCGGACACCAGTGGTCGATCGCCACCCATACCCGCGACCTCAGTCCGCAGGAAATCCAGGCTGCGGTTGCGGCACTCGGTCGCTGATCAACGCACCCGCATTAGTCGACATGTGGTGGAAAACCCTTCCCATATCGTGGTCCGACCCGGCCGCTCACCGGCAAACGGGGAGTCCCCGTGTCGATACCCACCCAGGAGAAACCATGGCATATCTGCTTTTGATCGTCGAACCGCGCGGACAACGCGATACGCGCACCCAGGAAGAAGCCCGGCAGCTTTATGACGACATGCTGCGCTACGGCCAGGGACTCGCGGCGCGCGGGTTGCTGCGCGCCAGCGAATCGCTGCGCCCCGACCAACACGGCGTGCGGATCCAGCAACGCGACGGCAAGGCCATTTTGCGCGACGGGCCTTTTGCCGAGGCCAAGGAGATGGTCGGCGGCTTTTTCCTGATCGACTGCGCCACGCGCGAGGAGGCCATCGCCATCGCCAGCGCGTGCCCTGCTGCGCAATGGGCCACCGTCGAGGTGCGCGAGGTCGCGCCTTGTTATGTCGGCTAGGTCACTGGAAAAGCGTATGCATTACCCATGCCCACCTCCCACGGAGTGCATGTGTCCTTCGCCTGGTTGAGCGTCCCTGTTTAGGAGAATTCCATGTCCACCCAGATATTCGTCAATCTGCCCGTTGCCGACCTCAGGCGTTCGATCGCTTTCTTCACCCGGCTCGGCTTCAGTTTCAACGAGCAATTCACCGACGACACAGCAACTTGCATGGTCATCGGCGACAACATCTTCGTCATGCTGCTGGTACGCGATCGCTTCCAGAGCTTCACGCCCAAGCCGGTATGCGATGCCATGCGACATACGGAAGTGCTGGTCTGCCTGTCGCGCGACAGTCGGGCAGCGGTGGACGCCATGGTACGCACTGCCGTTGCTGCTGGCGGTTCGACCTACAACGAACCCCAGGACCATGGCTTCATGTACGGCCATGGCTTCCAGGACCCGGATGGGCACATCTGGGAACTGGTCCACATGCAGCCCGCATAACAAGGAGATGTCCATGCCCTACGTAGACGGTTTCGTCCTCCCCGTTCCCACCGCCAATCTGGCGGCCTATCGTCGCATGGCCCGCAAGGCAGGCAAGATATGGCGCGAGCACGGCGCGCTCGAATATATCGAATGCCTTGCCAACGACGTCCAGCCTGGCAAGCACACGTCGTTCCCGCAGAGCGTGAAGCTCAAGGACGGCGAAACCGTGATATTTGCCTGGATCGTGTACAAATCCCGCAAGGACCGCGACCGCATCAATAAAAAAGTCATGGCCGACCCGCGCCTGGGCAGCATGATGGATCCGGCGGCCCTGCCCTTCGACGGCGAGCGTATGTTCTGGGGCGGATTCAAGACCCTGATCAGCCTCTGAGACCACCATGAAGCCCGGGGGAAATCCATGCATACCCTGACGACCTGCCTGTGTTTCAAGGACCAGGCCGAAGAAGCCGTCCAGTTCTACGCGTCGGTTTTCAGTGAATTGAAGATCACGGGACTCACGCGCTGTGGCGCCAACGAATTCGGCGGCCCCGCGGGCAGTGTCCGTACCGTGAGTTTCGAACTGTTCGGCCAGACCTGGCTGGCGGTCAACGGCGGACCGCACTTCGCCTTCAACGATGGCGTCTCCCTCATCGTCAACTGCGACACGCAGGACGAAATCGACCGTCTGTGGGCCGCGCTCGTGGCCGATGGGGGGGCGCCCGTGCAATGCGGCTGGCTCAAGGACAAATTCGGCCTGCCCTGGCAGATCGTGCCGCGCATATTGGGCGACATGATGAACGATCCCGATGCCGACCGCACCAATCGGGCCATGCAGGCGCTGCTGCCGATGACCAAGCTTGATATTGCCGCGCTGAAACAGGCCTATGGGCACGCCTAGTCCGGGCAGCGAAGCCGCCCGCACCATCGAGGCGATCTGGCACATCGAAGCGGCCAGGGTCATTGCCAGCGTTGCACGCATGCTGCGCGACGTCGGCCTGGCCGAGGAGTTTGCGCAGGATGCGCTGGTCGCCGCGCTGGAACACTGGCCGGCGACAGGCGTGCCGGACAATCCCGGCGCCTGGCTGATGACCACCGCCAAGCGCCGTGCACTCGATCACCTGCGTCACGAGAAGCTGGCCGCGCCGAAACACGAGGCGCTCAGCCGCGAGCTCGACGCACAGCACGCAATGGCTATCGACGACTTCAATGACCGGGTCGACGACGCGCTCAGCGACGACGTGGGCGACGACCTGCTGCGCCTGATCTTCACTGCCTGCCACCCCGTGCTTTCGCCCGAAGCGCGCAGCGCGTTGACACTGCGCATCATGGGCGGTCTCTCCACCGACGAGATCGCACGCGCCTACCTCAAGCCAGAAGCCACCATTGCGCAACGCATCGTGCGCGCAAAACGCACGCTCGCGGCCGCGCACGTGCCGTTCGAAGTGCCGCGTGGCGCGGAACTGGCGGACCGTCTCGCGTCGGTGATCGAGGTTCTGTATCTCATCTTCAACGAAGGCTATTCGGCCACGGCAGGCGACGATTGGGTACGTCCGGCGCTGTGCGAGGAGGCGCTGCGCCTGGGCCGCGTGCTCGCCGGACTCATGTCGTCCGAACCGGAAGTTCACGGTCTGGTCGCCCTGATGGAAATTCAGGCTTCGCGGCTTGCCGCGCGCATCGACGCGAAAGGCGAACCCATTCTGCTGCTCGACCAGGATCGCGCGCGCTGGGACCCTCTGCTCATCCGCCGCGGCCTGGCCGCGCTTGAGCACGCCGAATCCCAGCCTGGTCCGCTGGGCCCCTATACCCTGCAAGCGGCCATTGCGGCTTGCCACGCGCGTGCCGCCACCGCCGACGTCACCGACTGGGCACGTATTGCCGCCCTCTATGACGCGCTCGCCCAGGTTGCCCCCTCGCCGGTCGTCACGCTCAATCGCGCCGTGGCGGTGGCCATGGCCTTTGGTCCCGTAGCCGGGCTGGAAATCGTGGACACCTTGCTTGGCGAACCCAGCCTGGAAAATTACCATCTGCTGCCGAGCGTACGCGGCGATCTGCTGGCCCGCCTGGACCGCATCGCCGAAGCCCGTGCCGAGTTCGAACGCGCCGCCACCCTCACCCGCAACGCGCGTGAACGTGCGCTGCTGCTTGCCCGGGCTGCCGCATGCACCCGCGGTCGCCAGCCGGGAGCCGTCGACACCTAGGTCATACGGTCTCTGTCGCTGATTAAGGGAAGCTGATAGGGGAAATGAAGGGAATGCTGGCGGAGAGGGGGGGATTCGAACCCCCGTCAGGATATTATCCTGAACACGCTTTCCAGGCGTGCGACTTAAACCACTCATCCACCTCTCCGAGAGCGGCGCATCATACCGGAAGCGCCCACGCCCGGCAAATTGAATGCAGAATCCGTGGTTTCCCGCCGCAGGGGCAGAAAAAATGACTTTAGCCCCTTGAATCCCGGTCATTCGTCCCCAGTTCTTCGCCAGTACCAATTGGGAGCCCACATGCAGGACGAACTCAACACCGATGCAAGCCCGGCCGCAACCCAGGCCGAGAAAGAAACCATGCCCAGCCTGGAGGAGATGCTGAAAGCGGCCGAACTCCAGGCCGCCGAACATCACGACGCCTGGCTGCGTGCCAAGGCGGAGACCGAGAACATGCGCCGCCGCGCGGCGGACGACGTGGAGAAGGCGCGGAAGTTCGCGGTGGAAAACTTCGCCAATGAGTTGCTGGCGGTGAAGGACAGCTTGGAAGCCGCGCTGGCAGCGGAGTCGCCGAGCGTGGAAAACCTCAAGGATGGCGTCGAACTAACCTTGAAACAGCTGGTTTCCGCATTCGGCAAATTCAATCTGAACGACATCAACCCGATGGGCGAGAAATTCGACCCGCACCAGCACCAGGCCATCCAGATGATCGAATCCGAACAGCCGGCCAACACCGTGGTCACGGTGCTGCAGAAAGGCTACCGCCTGCACGACCGCACGCTGCGGCCGGCACTGGTGATGGTCGCCAAGGGCAAGGATTGAAACAGCCTTGAAATAGGCGCCGCCTCCCCCACATTCGAATCAATTCAATCTCTTTAAGAAGGAACGCATCATGGGACGCATTATTGGCATTGACCTGGGTACCACCAACTCCTGCGTGGCGGTCATGGAAAACGGCACGCCGAAGGTGATCGAGAACGCCGAGGGCGCACGCACGACGCCGTCCATCGTCGCCTACACCGAAGATGGCGAGATTCTGGTCGGTGCGCCGGCCAAGCGCCAGGCCGTCACCAACCCGAAGAACACCCTGTTCGCGGTGAAGCGCCTGATCGGCCGCCGTTTCGAAGAGAAGGAAGTGCAGAAGGACATCGGCCTGATGCCCTACAAGATCGTCAAGGCCGACAACGGCGACGCCTGGGTGGAAGTGCGCGACAAGAAAATGGCCGCGCAGCAGGTGTCGGCCGAAACCCTGCGCAAGATGAAGAAGACCGCCGAGGACTATCTGGGCGAAGAAGTCACCGAAGCCGTGATCACGGTACCGGCCTACTTCAACGACAGCCAGCGCCAGGCGACCAAGGACGCCGGCCGCATCGCCGGCCTCGACGTCAAGCGCATCATCAACGAGCCGACCGCAGCCGCCCTTGCCTTCGGCATGGACAAGAAGGAAGGCGACCGCAAGATCGCCGTGTATGACCTCGGCGGCGGCACCTTCGATATCTCCATCATCGAGATCGCCGAGATGGACGGCGAGCACCAGTTCGAAGTGCTGTCCACCAACGGCGACACTTTCCTTGGCGGCGAGGATTTCGACCAGCGTCTGATCGACTACATCGCCGAAGAATTCAAGAAGGAACAGGGCGTCGACCTGAAGAAGGACGTGCTCGCGCTGCAGCGCCTGAAGGAAGCGGCGGAAAAGGCCAAGATCGAGCTGTCCTCGAGCCAGCAGACCGAAGTCAACCTGCCCTACATCACGGCCGACGCCTCCGGGCCCAAGCACCTGGCGGTGAAGATCACCCGCGCCAAATTTGAAGCGCTCGTGGAAGACCTGATCAAGCGCACCATCGATCCGTGCAAGATGGCGCTGAAGGATGCCGGCCTCACCACCTCGCAGATCGACGACGTCATCCTGGTCGGC
>NZ_MEGP01000019.1:0-83782 GCF_001725555.1 Thiobacillus sp. SCN 63-57
GAAGTGAATTATTTTCATCTAGTCGATAACCTGCTCGCATACACAACACAAAAAACACCAGCAGCCCTGCCAGGCCAATAAACCCCGTTTCAGAGCCCACCTCCAGCAACAATTGGTGAGCATAGATCTGCCCCGTCCCGTCAGGACTAAGAAAAGGATCCTCCGCCTCGGCAAATTGGGGGTAGGCGTAGCGATACGAGCGGACACCCGCACCATTAACCGGATAATGCTCCAGCACCGTGAATGCGTTGCGCCACAAATGCAAACGCTGGGAACTGGCGGCATTCAGGCCTTCGTAACTGAAGTCCATTGCTTCAATGGACTGGTTCATGCGCTGGGCAAACTTGGGGTTGACCTGGTAGGTTCCAAATCCCGCCACGACGGCGATCAGCATAATGGGAACCAATAGCCGGGCCGGATGAAAACCCAGCCGCCTGGCGTACACCCAACTCCACATCAGGGTGGCAATGGCGAAGACGATCCAGCTTTCGCGGTTGCTGGCGAGCAGAACGACCGTTGCGGTGCCGAGCCAGGCCAAAGCCAGGCGCCATTTGGCGCCATGACGGGAAACATATTCCCACACGATGGGCGACAGCATGGCAAGCGTCAGACCGAGCTTCCAGTCGTGCGGGCCATAGAGGCCATTCAGCCGGTCGGGGTAGGCATAGCCAAGCAGGTCGTAGCCGACTGCAGCCTGGATCAGGGCATCCAGGGTCCAGAAAAGCATCAGCCACGCCGACAGCTTAAGCAGGCGCTGGCGCGCGAGGTTTTCGTGCAGCATCCAGATCAGATAGATGCCGGCAAAGTAAATACGCGGGTAGGTGAGCGCGGTACTGAGCGATTTGGTGAACCAGATGGAATCCGGCACCGACAGCGCCATGGGGATCCAGATGCACAGGAACAGCAGGCTGAAGGTCTTGGCGCCGCCCTCCCACACGACCTGCTTGCCATGCCGCCAGATCAGCATGCCGCCCAGGATGGCCATGATGAACACGGGCAACTCGGACGAACGGCCGAACGGCAGCAGCAGGAGGAACGACCAGGCGAGGACGACGGGTGGCCAGGTTGCGGGGCGGAAAAAGGATTTCATCGCTAGACTTTATCGACGGATGCACCGTGCATCCGGCAGGGTGGATAGTACCGCACCACTCCGGACTTTCATGCAATGAAAGCCAGCGGGTCCGACTGGTCGGCGGGTTTTTCTCCCGCACCTTCGACGAAGATGCGGTGCCAGACGGCAAAGCTGAGCAGCGTCCATATCGCACTGCCATGCCGGCCACCCTGCTGTTGTGCACGCAGCAGCTTGCGGACCTCGGATGGGTCGAACCAGGCACGGATCCCGTCCGCTTCCGGCAGGACTTTGAGCAGCGTCTGTAACCGTTCGCCGCGCAGCCAGTCGTTTACCGGGACAGTAAATCCTTTCTTGCGCGCCCATAGATGCTCGCGTGGCAGATAGCGCTCGCCCCACAGCCGCAGGAAGCGCTTGCCGGTGCGTCCCTCGATCTTGTAAGCATCCGGCAACGCCAGGCCGAATTCGACCACCCGGTGGTCGAGGAACGGCACACGGCCTTCGATGCCCCAGGCCATCAGCATACGGTCGGCCTTGGTCAGCAGATCGTCCGGCAGCCAGGTTTCCAGATCCACGCATTGCATGCGCTGCAGCCGTGTCCACTGTCGCGGGGTGCGCTGCCACGCCTGCTGGAAGGGTTGCCGCCAGCCGGGCAGGGCTTCGGCTAGCCGCGGACTGAACAATGCAGCGCGGGTGCCGTCGAAGACGCCCTTGCTGCGGAAACCGCCGCTGCCGGGGACACGCATCGCCGCCCAGGCTCGCTTGACCCAGGGTGAACGATAACGCCCGTAGCCCGCGAACACTTCATCCCCGCCTTCGCCGGAAAACACCACTTTCAGTTCTGCACCAGCCTGTTCGGCCAGCATCGACACCGGCAAATTGGCATAGTCCGCTGTGAGATCGTCGGCCGCCCACACGCTGCGCGGCAGGCAGTTCAGCATATCGTCGGCACTCACCTCGAATACGCTGTGACGGGTATGGAACTGCTCGGCGACACGCCGCGCCGCGTCAAGCTCGTTGTGCACCGAACTGCCCGGGAAGCCCACCGAAAACGTACGCAGAGGCTCAGCCATCCGCTGCGCCAGCAGGGCGGCCAGCAAGGAAGAATCGACGCCCCCGGAGAGGAACAGGCCCAGCGGGACGTCGGCACGCATATGGATGTCCATCACGTCCCGCATCAAGACGTCGAAATGCTCCAGCGCATCGTCCAGGCCAAGATCGAGCGGGGTGACCTGCAACGGCGACCAGTAGGCATGCAATTCGATCGTCAGGGTACGGGTATCGATCCGGGCCAGATGCGCGGGCGGCAATTTCGCCACGCCCTGCAGCAGCGTCCGCGGCGCGCAGGTGAAATTGGACTGCAGGAGTTGGGCAAGACCCTGGGGATCGACCTCAGGCTTCCCCAACCAGGGTTGCAGCGCCTTGATCTCGGATGCAAACGCCAGTCCTCGGCTGTCGCGGCAGTAGTAAAACGGCTTGATGCCCAGCCGGTCGCGCGCCAGGATCAGTTCTCCGCGCTGCACATCGTGGAGCGCAAAGGCAAACATACCCTGCAGGCGGTCGAGGAAAGCGATCCCCCAGGCCTCGTAGCCGTGCAGAATGGTTTCACAGTCGGAATGCGTGGCGAAGCGATGGCCGAGCGTTTCCAGTTCGGAGCGCAATTCGCGGTAGTTATAGATCTCGCCGTTGGCGACCAGGATGAGGCTGCGGTCCTCGTTGTAGAGCGGCTGCGCGCCGCCCTCCAGATCGATGATGGCAAGCCGCGTATGCAATAGGCCAACATTGCCTGCCACATGCCTCCCCTGCCCGTCCGGCCCGCGATGGGCGAGGCGCCGCGTCATGTCGTCGAGCAGGGCTGCCTCGATCGGGTTGGCTGAAACGACGCCTGCAATCCCGCACATGCTAATTCCCTGCCGTGCGGCGGTATTCGATCGTCACGGCGTGCGAAACGCTTTAACGTGTGCTGCCGGCGGTGACAGCCGAAGCGAACGCATCGATCACCGGCTGGATCAGGTTCCGCTTGAGCTTGAGCGCGGCCTGGTTCACCACCAGACGCGAACTGATGTCGCTGATGTGCTCGACCGCAACCAGTCCGTTGGCCTTGAGCGTGCCGCCGGTGGAGACCAGATCGACGATGACGTCGGACAATCCGACCAGCGGCGCCAGCTCCATCGAGCCGTAGAGCTTGATGAGATCGATATGCACGCCCTTGCTGGAGAAATGGTCGCGTGCCGCATTGACGTACTTGGTCGCGACGCGGATGCGTGCGCCCTGCTTCACCATTCCGGCATAGTCGTAGCCTTCGCGTACCGCGACCATCATGCGACAGCGTGCGATCTGCAGATCGAGCGGTTGATAGAGGCCGTTGCCACCATGTTCGTTGAGCACATCCTTGCCGGCGATGCCGAGGTCGGCGGCGCCATATTGCACATAAGTCGGCACATCGCTTGCGCGCACGATGATGAGCCGCACGTCGGCACGGTTGGTGCCGATGATGAGCTTGCGCGAGGACTCGGGGTTCTCGGTCGGCGTGATGCCGGCCGCCGCCAGCAGTGGCAGCGTTTCTTCGAAGATGCGGCCTTTGGACAGGGCCAGCGTGATGCCGGTGTTGCTCATGTTTGAATATTCCGCCGTCAGGGCGCTTCAATAAAATTGCCGTTCGCCCTGAGCCTATCGAAGGGCTTGCCTGCAAGGTTCATATTACTGGGCACATGGGCTTCGACAAGCTCAGCCCGAACGGGCTTGGGGATGTCAATTCAGTGCACCCGCTTGATACGCGCGCCCAGTTGCGTCAGTTTTTCCTCGATACGTTCGTAGCCGCGATCAAGGTGATAGATGCGCTCGATGGTGGTCTCGCCGGCCGCCACCAGCCCGGCCAGCACCAGGCAGGCCGAGGCGCGCAGGTCGGTCGCCATCACGATGGCGCCATCGAGCCGCGGCACGCCACGCACCAGCGCCGTGTGGCCGGATACCTCGATGTTGGCACCCAGGCGGCGCAATTCCTGCACGTGCATGAAGCGGTTCTCGAAGATGGTTTCGGTGACGCTGGCTGCGCCGTCGGAGACGGCATTCATCGCCATGAACTGCGCCTGCATGTCGGTGGGAAAGGCCGGGTGCGGCGCGGTACGCACGTCAACTGCCTTCAGCTTGCCATCGGAGTCGATTTCGATCCAGTCCTCGCCGACGCTTACCTGGGCCCCGGCCTCGCGCAACTTGCTTATCACCGCTTCCAGCGTATCGGGCTGGGCGTGAGTGGCACGCACGCGCCCACCCGTCATCGCAGCGGCCACCAGGAAAGTGCCGGTCTCGATGCGGTCGGCCATGACGGCATACTCGGCGCCGTGCAGCGTGTCGACGCCGTGGATGGTGATGACATCGCTGCCGGCGCCTTCGATCTTGGCGCCCATCGCGACCAGGCAACGTGCGAGGTCGACCACCTCGGGTTCGCGCGCGGCATTTTCCAGCACGGTCGTGCCGTCGGCCAGCGTGGCGGCCATCATCAGGTTCTCGGTGCCGGTCACGGTGACCATGTCCATCACGATGCGCGCGCCCTGCAGGCGTTTGCAGCGCGCATGGATATAGCCATGCTCGATATTGATGTCGGCACCCATCGCCTGCAGGCCCTTGATGTGCAGGTCGACCGGGCGCGAGCCGATGGCGCAGCCGCCAGGCAATGAGACGCGTGCCTCACCGAAGCGCGCCAGCGTCGGCCCCAGCACCAGGATCGCGGCACGCATGGTTTTCACCATTTCATAGGGCGCTTCCTTGTGCGGGATCGATTCGCCGGACAGGGTGACGTGATTCTTGTCGTCCAGGGTGACGCGCACGCCCATGTGGCCGAGCAACGCCAGCATGGTGCTGATGTCCTTGAGATGCGGCACGTTGCCGAGCCTCAAGGGTTCGGCAGTCAGCAAACTCGCCGTCAGGATCGGCAGCGCGGCATTCTTGGCGCCGGAAATGCGCACCTCACCGGCAAGCGGGTTGCCGCCGTGAATCAGCAGCGCATCCATTCAGCGGGCGGCCCAGTCTTCAGGGGTGTAGGTCTTCATCGACAGCGCGTGGATCTGCGCGTGCATGCGGGTACCCAGCGCATCATAGACCAGCCGGTGCTGCTGGATCATGTTCTTGCCGCTGAAGGCCGGACTGACGATCACAGCCTGGAAATGCTGGCCGTCGCCGTCCAGTTCGATGTGGTCGCACGGCAGTTTCTCGGTGATCCAGCCTTTGATGTCGTCGGGAGTAACCATGCTTGTCTTGCCTCGTCTTTCGCAATACTAATGTCTGAGTTTGTAGCCGCTCTTCAGCAGCATCAGAGTGAGGGCGGATATTGCCACAAAGCAGGCCCCGGCGACCAGCAGGCCGAGCCCGGGATCGGTGTCGGATTGACCGACAAACGCATAGCGGAAGCCGTCGATCAGGTAGAACACGGGGTTCACACGCGACACGGCCTGCCAGAAGGGCGGCAGCGAGTGGATCGAGTAGAACACGCCGGACAGGAAAGTGAGCGGCAGGATGAGGAAATTCTGGAACGCCGCCAGTTGGTCGTATTTTTCCGCCCATATACCCGCCACGATGCCGACCGCAGCCATGATGGCACAAGCCAGCAGCGCGTACGCCAACAGCCAAACCGGATGGGGCAATTGAAATGGCGCGTACCACAGCGTCACTACCCATACGCCGAGCCCGACGATCAGCCCGCGCAGGATCGCCGCGCCGAGATAGGCAAGGAAGAACTCCAGATACGACAGCGGCGGCAACAGCACGAACACGATATTGCCCTGCATCTTCGACTGGATGAGGCTGGACGAACTGTTGGAGAAGGCATTCTGCAGCATGCTCATCATTACCAGTCCCGGCACCAGGAAACTGGTGTACGAAACGCCGGGATAGACCTCGACGTGCGCCTCAAGGACATGCGAGAAGATCAGGAGATACAGCAGCGCCGTCACCACCGGGGCGACCACGGTCTGCACCACCACTTTCCAGAAGCGCAGCAGTTCCTTGTAAAACAGCGCCGAGAATCCGCTCATGTGCGCTTCATGATGTCCGTGAAGACATCCTCCAGATCCGGTTCCTGCAAGTGCATTTCGGTCACGCGCACCCCCGCGCCGCGCAGGTCGGCCAGCAGGGTTTCCAGTTCACGGTACTCGCTGAAATTGATGCGCCAGCTGCCCTCCGCGTCGCGCAGCAGGCGGTCCTGCCACGCGACCGGCACGTCGTCCCTATCCAGCCGCAGTTGCGCGCAGTGCTCGTTGGTCAATTGCAGCAGGTTGCGCGTGGTATCGCAGGCGACGACCCGGCCGCTCTTCAGCATCGCAATACGGCCGCACAGCGCCTCGGCTTCTTCTAGGTAATGCGTGGTCAGCAGGATGGTGTGTCCCTCGCGGTTGAGACGGCTGATGAATTCCCACAGCGAACGGCGCAAATCGACGTCGACCCCGGCCGTCGGCTCGTCGAGCACGATGACCGGCGGCTTGTGCACCAGCGCCTGCGCCACCAGCAGGCGGCGCTTCATGCCGCCCGACAGGCTTTGCGTGTTCTTGTCGGCATGCTGGGCAAGATCGAGATGATGCATGATCTCGTCGATCCAGCCGTCGTTGTGCTTGAGCCCGAAGTAGCCGGACTGGATGCGCAGGGTTTCGCGTACATTGAAAAAAGGATCGTAGACCAGCTCCTGCGGCACCACCCCGAGCGCACGGCGCGCCTGGCGGTAATCGCGCACCACGTCGTGGCCCATGATGGCGGCCTGGCCGGCGTCCGCCCGGGCAAGTCCGGCCAGAATCGAAATGAGGGTGGTCTTGCCCGCCCCGTTGGGGCCCAGCAGGCCAAAGAACTCACCCGGCTGGATGTCGAGCGACACGCCGTCCAAGGCCTGGGTAGTGCGGAAACGCTTGCGCAGATCGTCGACGTGGATGGCGGGCGTCGCCTGACTCATGTCGGAAGCAGATCCGATACGCCATACAGCTCCGCCAACGTGGTGAAACTGGACGGCAGGCCGGTGCAGGTCAGCGTACGGTTCGCCTGGCGGGCTTGCCGCATGGCGCTGAACATGAGCGCGAGCGCAGCCGAATCGACCGCCTCGACCTCGCTGAAATCCAGGGTTTCAACCCCGCGCGCAAGCTGGGGCTGCAATTCGCGCAGCAGGCCGCCCACACTGTCGACCGTCACCGCACCGGCGATGCGACAGCATGTGTCGTCGCATGCGATCACGAGCCGGAACGCGGCGCCGGCTGGGGCGCGCTGCGTGCGGACTTGTCGGCCAGGGTCTTGATCAGGCCATCGATCCCGCTCTGACGGATGGTGCTGGCAAAGGAAGCGCGGTAATTGGTGACCAGACTGACGCCGTCGATCGACACGTCGTAGACTTTCCAGCCGAAGCTGGTCTTGTACATGCTGTAGTCGATGGGAATCGGTTGCCCGCCGGGCTGGCGGATTTCGGAATGCACAGTCACGTCGGTATCGTCCGGCTTCATCGTCAGCGGCCTGAATTCGACTGTCTGATTAGTGAAGGCCGTCAGCGAGCTGGAATACGTCCGCACCAGCAGATTCCGGAATTCGGTCACCAGCGCCTGCTTCTGGTTGGCAGTGGCGCGCGGCCAGTGCTTGCCGACGGCCAGCTGGGTCATGCGATTGAAGTCGAAATTAGGCAGGATCTTGGCTTCGACCAGCTGGTATACCTTGTTCAGGTTGCCGCTCTGGATCTCCTTGTCCTGCTTCAGGATGGCAAGCACTTCCTGCGTGGTGCTGCGCGCCAGCACATCGGGCGGCGTATCTGCGGCCAGCACCGGGGTGCTGAATCCCGACACCAGTGCCAGAAGCAGAAAAAACGTGCGCAACATAACTCTGTCCTATTCGAATTTAATGGATATACGGGAAATCGGTTATGAAGTAGACGCGATCGCGTTACTTGAGTTCACCCGTCAGGCGCGCCAATTGCGCCACATTCATGTTGTAGTCGTTCACCGTACGCAGATATTCCGTCTGCACCAGGACATAGCTCTTGATCGCGTCGGCCACTTTGTCGGCACTTTCCAGCCCGGCTGACAAATCGGCCAGCGACGCCACCATCCAGCGCCGCGCGGCCGTGGCGCCCTCGCTCAGTTCGCGTTGCGCATTGAAGTTAGCCTGGGCATTGATATAGGCTTCGCCCACTTCGAACGGAATACCCGCCACCGCAAACGCCTTCTTGTGGTTGAGCGCTTCCAGCTCGGCCTGGGCCTGATTGACGCGCGCATTAGCGGCTCCGAAGATCGTATCCCACTTCACGCCCACCACCGGCGTGAGACCGCCCCCGTTGAAGGGATCGTTGATGTAGGGATTATCCAGACGATCGCGCTGCGAAGCGTAGTTGAACTGTCCAATCACACCTGCGTATACGTCCGGCATGCGATCCGCCTTCTTGGCCGCCACCAGGGCACGGCGGGCGCGCAATCCGGCTTCGAGCTGCTGCATTTCCGGACGGTCCTGCAGGGCGCGCGCCTGGAATTCGGCCAGATCGATCTGCGGGAAGGGTACCGGCGCGATGCGCTCGTCCGCCACGGTCAGGTCTTCCTTCAGACCCACTCCGGTCAACACTTTCAAGCCGTCCAGGCTGATTTTCTCGACGGCACGTGCCTGATTCACATACTTGGAGAGCAAGCCTTTCGCAGTCTGCAACGCATACAGGTCGGACTGCTTGGACTCACCGTTTTCCTTCTTGAGATTACGTTGAACCGACTCGATGGATTGGTTCAGCCGGTCCTGCATGTCTTCCAGAAAAACCCGGGTATCGCGCGCGGTCAGATAGCCGAAATAGGCACGCTTGGTGTCGTACACCGTATTGGTACGCGTTTGCCGGAGTTCGCCCTGCTTGAGGTCGACATTGCCCTGCGCGGCCTCGCCGTAATGTTCGATCTTGCCGAAGGTGAAGAGCGGCTTGATCAGCGCGAAATCGAGGTGCGTCCAGTCGGACAAGCCATGGAATTCGTCTCCATCGGTGCGCGGCACGGTCCCGCTAAAGCTCCCGCCCTGATAAAACCCGCCTTCGACTTGCGGTGCCAGCCCGACGAATGCATTGGCGCTGAGCCGCCAGCCGGCATTCCCTTGAACCTCCTGCACCATGCCGCGTGCGGCTTCGACGACCTGTTCGCGTTCCTTGATGCGCGGATCGGCTGCCAGGCTCATTTCCACAGCCTGCTGCAAGTTGATGGTCTCGGCCTCGCCAGGCAGAGCGGTCAGCAGCATGCCAGCTGCCAGGAGTGTGCGGGTCAGAGTGTTGCGTGTCATTTTGGCGCCCCTTCTTGAGCCTTACCGTATAAAAATTGGCCGATCAGATTTTCCAGCACCACCGCGTCCTGCGTGATCAGGATCCGATCCTTGTCTTTCAGTTTCTGGCTGTCGCCGCCGGCTTCCAGCCCGACATATTGCTCGCCCAGCAGGCCCGAAGTCATGATGGCCGCTGAGGTATCCTTAGGGAAAGCATAGCGCTTGTCCAGGCGAAGCGTGACGGCAGCTTCGTATTTTTCATTGTCAAAGCGGATATCCGCCACCCTGCCCACGACCACCCCCGCGCTTTTGACTGGTGCACGAGGTTTGAGGCCGCCGATGTTCTGGAAGTCGGCAATGACTTCATAGCTGTCTGCAGAATTTACGGTACTCATGCTGCCAACCTTGAGCGCCAGGAACAGCAACGCGCCGATGCCCGCGATGACGAATAATCCCACCCAGAAATCGAGTACGGTCCTGTTCATTTAATTGAGTCCCCGGAACATGAATGCGGTCAAGATAAAATCCAGTGCCAGCACGACCAGGCTGGAGGTCACGACGGTGCGCGTGGTGGCGCCCGACACGCCTTCGGCGGTAGGCGGCGCATCATAGCCCTCGAACAGCGCGATGGTGGTGACGGCAATACCGAACACGACACTCTTGATGACGCCGTTCAGGATGTCTTGCTCGAAATCGACGGCCCCCTGCATCTGCGACCAGAACGATCCTTCGTCCACGCCGATCAGCTTCACACCGACCAGGTAGCCGCCCAGCACGCCCATGGCCGAGAACAACGCCGCCAGCAGCGGCATCGAAATCACCCCTGCCCAGAAGCGTGGTGCCACCACGCGAGCGATCGGATCGACGGCCATCATTTCCATCGCCGACAACTGTTCGGTTGCCTTCATCAGGCCAATTTCCGCGGTGATGGCCGACCCGGCGCGGCTGGCGAACAGCAGCCCGGCCAGCACCGGCCCCAGCTCGCGCACCAGGGATAGCGCCACCAGCGTGCCCAGTGCCGACTCCGAGCCGTAGCGCTGCAGGGTTTCATAGCCCTGCAGGCCGAGCACCATGCCGACAAACAAGCCCGACACCAGGATGATGATGAGCGAGAGCACGCCGGTGAAATACATCTCGCGGATGGTCAAGCCAAAGCGGCGAAACGCGGTTCCCGAATGCAGCAGCATCGACAGGAAGAAACGACTGGCGAAGCCGATGCGCCAGACGCCCTGTATGGTGTGATTGCCCAGATTTTCGATAGCCTGCTTAAGCACTCTGCGCTCCCAACCTAAGGTCGTCGACGTAGGGCGGCGCCGGATAGTGGAACGGCACCGGCCCGTCGGACTCGCCATGCACGAACTGATGCACATAGGGGAGTCCGGACGCCCGGATCTCCGCTGCAGTGCCCTCTGCCACGATCACGCCTTCGGAGACGAAATAGACATAGTCGACGATTTTCAGCGATTCCTGCACGTCGTGCGTAACCACCAACGAAGTCAGCCCCAGGGTGTCGGTCAGGCGCCGGATCAGATTGCCGGTCACGCCCAATGAAATGGGATCCAGGCCGGCAAACGGCTCGTCGTACATCACCAGCGAGGGCTCCAGCGCAATCGCACGGGCCAGCGCCACGCGCCGTGCCATCCCGCCGGAGAGTTCGGCGGGCATCAGGTGGGCGGCACCACGCAAACCGACGGCATGCAGCTTCATCAGCACCAGGTCGCGAATGACGTCTTCCGGCAGGTCGGTGTGCTCGCGCAGCTGGAAAGCCACATTGTCGAACACCGACATGTCGGTGAACAGCGCGCCGAACTGAAACAGCATGCCCATCTTGCGACGCACCCGGTAGAGGCCGGCCCGGTCGAGCTCGCCCAGCGACTCGCCCGCCACGCGCACCGTGCCCTGGCCGACTTTGATCTGGCCGCCGATCAGGCGCAGGAGGGTGGTTTTGCCGCAACCGCTGCTGCCCATGATGGCCACGACCTGCCCCCGTTTGGCGGTCAGGTTGATGCCCTTCAGAACCGGCCGGGCGCCATAGCCAAATACAGCATCTTCGATCTCGACCAGAATGTCGTTTTGCAAGAAATCGGGCCTGTTTTTTAGTTGAGGCCGCATTCTACCGAAGCTAGGCCCTCCGCCGCCATTGGCAGGCGTTTTCCCGCCTGTTCAATAACCCATGACCTGCTTCAGGTTATTCACCCGCTCCAGTTGCACGAGGTCGCCACTCTGGCTGAAGACGAAGAGCGACTCGCCGGTTGTCGCTTGTTGCGTAATGCGCTGCGCCAGCGCGCGCATGTCTGGTGTCGAGTCCAGCCACCAGACATGCGCCGCCGTCCATGCGGACGTCGCCAGCAGGACGCGGGGCGAAACCGGTGGCACCGTCCCGGCGTCGCCCGGCTCGAGCACGAAACAAAATCCGTCCTGAGTATCGCTCAACCATTGGGCCCAGTTCGCATCCGATGCGGTCTGCCACATAGCCGCCGGCAGGTAGACCGCTTGGAATTGCGTGTTGTAATAAGACAACATCCAATCATCCGGCAGATCTTCCGGATAGAAGCTGCCGCGCCAATCGGGTCTGTCCCAATTCATGGCGCCTACCAAGACGAGAGCACGGGATGTCATGCGGCCATTATCCTGCCGTGGCGGTACACACTGCCACCCCGCCCACGCCAGGCCGTTCAGGCACGGCGCCAGGCGGTCCCGCCGGCGCCGTCCTCCAGCACGATGCCGGCCGCCGCCAACGTGTCTCGAATACGGTCGGACTCGGCAAAATCCTTCGCCTTGCGCGCCGCCTGACGCGCTGCGATCAATGTTTCGATCTCGGCTTCGGACAAGCCGGTGGTCGCGCTCCCGGCCTGCAGAAAATCCGCGGCCTCGCGTTGCAGCAGGCCGAGCACCGCGCCCAGGCTGCGCAGCGCCGTCGCGGCGGCGATATCGCCGCGGTTGGCCTCGCCGGCCAGTTCGAACAGGACGGCAAGCGCCTCCGGGGTATTGAAATCGTCGTCCATCGCCGCCTTGAAACGCTGGGCGGTCGGCTGCGTCCAGTCTGGGGCGGCCATATTGACAGGTACGTTCTTCAACGCCGTGTACAACCGCGTCAGCGCACCCTTGGCGTCATCGAGGTGCGCATCCGAGTAGTTCAACGGGCTGCGGTAATGGGCTCGCAGGATGAAAAAGCGCACCACCTCGGCATCGTATTTCGCCAGCACCTCCCGGATGGTGAAGAAATTGCCGAGCGACTTCGACATCTTCTCGTTGTCCACGCGGACAAAGCCGTTATGCAGCCAGTAGTTGACGAAGGTACAGCCATGGGCACCCTCGGATTGGGCGATCTCGTTTTCGTGGTGGGGAAACTGCAGGTCCTGGCCGCCACCGTGGATGTCGAAATGCTGGCCAAGGAGTTCTGCGCTCATCGCGGAGCATTCGATGTGCCAGCCGGGACGCCCGGGTCCCCATGGCGATTCCCATGCCGGCTCGCCGGGCTTGGCGGCTTTCCACAACACGAAATCCATCGGATCGCGCTTGTTGGGATCGATGTCCACGCGCTCGCCCGCGCGCAATTCATCGAGGCTTTTCCCGGATAGCCGCCCGTATGCCGGAAAGGCACGCACGCTGTAGTACACGTCGCCGTTGGGCGCCGGGTAAGCCAGGCCATTGCGAACCAGTTGTCCGATGAGCGCCAGCATCTGCGCCACGTACTCGGTGGCGCGCGGTTCGTGGTCTGGCGGCAGCACCCCCAGCGCACGTTCGTCCTCATGCATCGCGGCAATGAAGCGCCCGGTCAGTTCGGCCGGCGTTTCGCCATTGTCATGCGCGCGCTTGATGATCTTGTCGTCGATGTCGGTGATGTTGCGGACGTATTCGACCCGGTAGCCGCTGGCGCGCAGCCAGCGCGTCACCATGTCGAACACCACGAACACTCGTGCATGGCCCAGATGGCACAGGTCGTATACCGTCATGCCGCAGACGTACATGCGGACGACGCCTGGCGTGAGCGGGACGAACTCTTCCTTGGTGCGCGTGAGGGAATTGGTAATGTGCAGCATGGTGCAAACAGGCCTGGGGCGAAATGTCAGGGGGCGGTCCGGGGCGGCGCACCGACTGTCTTAGCGGGGTCGATGTTGTTAGAATGCCGGCTTCCAAAGATGATCCGAGCATATCACATGGCCTTGCCACGTTTCCTTGCCGCCGTTATTGCCGGCGTCATGCTCATCGGCCTCCCCGTGCAGGCCGATGAAATCCAGGACATCAACCTGCAGTTCCGCAAGGGTGAACTGACCGCCGCGCTCGACCGGGCCAACCGTTATCTGGCCAACAAGCCGAAGGATGCGCAAGCCCTGTTCCTGAAAGGCCTGATCCTTGGCGACCTGGGCAAGACCAACGATGCCATCGATGTGTTCAAGGGCCTGACCGAGAATTATCCCGAGCTGCCCGAACCCTACAACAACCTGGCCGTGCTCTATGCTTCGCAGGGCCGCTACGAACTGGCCCGGAATGCCCTCGAAATGGCCATTCGAACCCATCCCGACTACGCCACCGCGCACGAGAACCTCGGTGACATTTATGCCAAAATGGCGGCGATCGAGTATGGCAAGGTTCTGGCACTGGACAATGGCAACCAGGCCGCACAATCAAGGCTCAAGCTGATCCAGAACATGCTCGGTGGCCAGGCAACCAAATCGGCGGGCAAACCCGTGTCGGGTTCCGCCCAACCGACAAAAAAATAATAAAGGCAGCCCTCGCGGTGCCTGCAACGCGGCCTCGAGCCCACTCATCCCTGTAAATTTTCCATAGGACTCCACATGGTCAAGCTGCATACGAATCACGGCATCATCACCCTCGAACTCGACGCCGAAAAGGCGCCGAAGACGGTGGAAAACTTCCTGCAATACGTGCGTGACGGCTTTTTCGACGGCACGATCTTCCATCGCGTGATCGACGGCTTCATGATCCAGGGCGGCGGCTTCGAACCCGGCATGACGCAGAAACCCACCCGCGACGCGATCGAGAATGAAGCCTCCAATGGCCTCAAGAACGAGGCCTACACCATCGCCATGGCGCGTACGCCCAACCCCAACTCGGCCACCGCGCAGTTCTTCATCAACGTCGCCAACAACAGCTTCCTCAACTTCACCGCGCCCACCCCGCAGGGTTACGGCTACGCCGTGTTCGGCAAGGTGGTCGAGGGCATGGACGTGGTCGACGCGATCAAGAAGGTGAAGACCGGCAATCGCGCGGGGCACCAGGATGTGCCGCTGGAGGACGTGGTGATCACGAAGGCCGAAATCGCCTGACCGGCCGGTGAGCCTGACCTCAAAACCAGGCGCAGGCCGCACCTATTTCGTTGCCGACCTGCACCTCACCGACGAACGCCCGGCTGCCACCGGGCGTTTTTTTCGCTTCCTGCAGGACGAGGTTGCCGGTGCGGACGCGCTCTACATCCTGGGCGACCTGTTCGAGGCCTGGATCGGCGACGACCACGATGAAGCGGTGGCAAACGACACGGCGCAGCGGCTCGCGGCGCTGGTCGCTGCCGGCACGCCGGTGTACTTCATGCACGGCAACCGCGACTTCATGCTGGCCGGGCGCTACGCCGCGCGTTCCGGCATGACGCTGCTCGCCGACCCGACCCAGATCGACCTGTATGGGATGCCGACGCTGCTGATGCACGGCGATACCCTGTGCATCGACGACACGGCCTACCAGGATTTCCGCCGCCGGGTCCGTCATCCGCTGACGCGCGCGCTGTTGCGCCGCCTGCCGCGGACGTTACGTAGCCGCATGGCACGCCAGGCACGGGCGGGCAGCGAAGCGGCCAAGGCGCACAAGGCTGCCGAGACCATGGATGTGAATGAGGCGGAAGTGGTGCGTGTGATGCGCGAACACCGAGCCGGCCGCCTGATCCACGGCCATACCCATCGCCCTGCGCAGCACGCCCATCAGGTCGACGGCCGCAAATGCGAGCGCTGGGTGGTGCCGGACTGGTATGCCCGCTGGGGCTATGTGGTATGTGACGCCGCGGGCTGCGCGCTCAGGATCGGGGGCCTGTGACGGCGCGCTGACCTGCGCTGTCCCTTATGAAGGCGCATTGACCTGCGCCATGTCTTATGAGGGCGCATTGACCTGCGCCAGGCCCTCCGGCACGCGGAACAGTTCGGGATTCGCCGGCTGCCGGGTTTCGCTCTCGAATGTCCGGGTCCGGCCGGTAAACTCGCGCTCCTCCAGCGGCAGGCCGAGCGTGAGCGTGTCTCCCGCGTTCCATACCTGATTCGCCAGATCGCAGTCGTGCTGCAGCTCCGGCGGCGATGCCTTCCACACGCGGTACTGGGTCGCAGCCAGAATGGTCTTCTGCTCGGCCATCGCACGCGCCGCATCCAGGGCGTGCCGGGCGGCGATGCCTTCGCTGCAGACGACGCCCTTCACGGTAAGCGTGAAATGCCTGCCGCCGCGCTCGACCCTGTCCTCAACCAGTCCGGGCTTCCAGCCGACGGGCTTCGGCGGCAGCGCGCCGGGCGCAAACACCATCGCCAGCCGGCTGTCGCGCATGATGTTGATGACCACACGCTTCTTGCGGTCCAGCAGGGTGAAATCGCCCGTGTCCTCGCCGCTGTCCATGCGCATGAAAGCGGGGGTCACCAGGATGCGCGTCACATAAGGCGGCCCCCCCGGATCCTGGTCGACATAACGCAGCACCGTCATGTCGGCCGCGCGCGCAGTCCCTGCACACAGCACGAACAGGCCGATCAGCGCTTTCCTCATGCCAGCCCGCGTGCCAGGTCGGCCTGGATGTCAGCCACCGATTCCAGCCCAGCCGCGATGCGCACCAGCCCGTCGCCGATGCCGGCCGCAACGCGCTGCTCCGGCGTCATGCGGCTGTGGGTAGTGGTGGCCGGATGGGTGATGGTGGTCTTGGTATCGCCCAGGTTGGCGGTGATCGACAGCAGCTTCGTCGCGTCGATCAGCTTCCAGGCGGCATCCTTGCCGCCCTTGAGCTCGAACGACACGATCCCGCCGCCGGTTTTCTGCTGCGCCATCGCCAGTTCATGCTGCGGGTGCGAGGGCAGGCCGGGATACCACACACGCGCCACTTCCGGCCGGGCTTCCAGCCAGCGCGCCAGCGCCAGGGCATTCTTCGAATGCGCCTCCATGCGCAGCGAGAGCGTCTCCATGCCCTTCAGGATCACCCAGGCGTTGAACGCGGAGAGCGTCGGCCCGGCGGTACGCAGGAAGGTGTAAACGCCTTCCATCAGCGCCTGGCTGCCGAGCACCGCACCGCCGAGCACCCTGCCCTGGCCATCGAGATACTTGGTGGCGGAATGGATGATGATGTCGGCACCGAGTTCGAGCGGCTTCTGCAGCGCCGGCGAGCAGAAGCAGTTGTCGACCGCGAGCCATGCGCCGGCCGCGTGGGCGATGTCGGCCAGTGCCCGGATGTCGCTGACCTCGGTGAGCGGATTCGAAGGCGACTCGACGAAGAACAGCTTCGTGTTGGGCTTGACCGCCGCACGCCATTCCGCCGGGTCGGTCGGCGACACGTAGGTCGTCTCGATGCCGAAACGGCCGAGGATGTTGGAGAACAGCTGCACCGTCGAACCGAAGATCGAGCGCGACGCGACGACGTGCTCGCCCGCCTTCATCAGGCCCATCACGGTGGCGAGGATCGCGGCCATGCCCGACGCGAACGCCACGCAGCGTTCGGCCCCCTCCAGCGCGGCCAGCCGCGTCTCCATCATGTTGACGGTGGGGTTGGTGAAGCGCGCATAGATCGGGCCGGGTTGCTCGCCCTTGAAGCGCGCCGCCGCTTCCGCTGCGCTGCCGAACATGAAGCTGGAGGTGAGGAACATCGCCTCCGAGTGTTCGTTGAACTGGCTGCGCACGGTGCCGGCACGTACCGCCAGCGTCTCGATGTCGTATTCGTCGTTGTTCATGTTCGCTTCCAAAATAAAAAACCCCGAACGGCAAGCGTATCGGGGTTTCCCAGGCGACGACGCTTTAGCCGAATTTATCAAGCGCCCGCAAGCTGAGGTTCAAATCGGCGCAGGGACAATGTACGCCCGGCGCCGGCCAGGGTCAACCGTTATTCGTCGCCAGGTTGAGGTCGAGCTGCTGGGTCGACAGCGCCGAGGGCGGCGGGGTTTCGCCGTTGCGGATCGCCTCGACGTAGTTCAGGTACTCCGGCGTGACATCGCCCGTGATGTAGCGGCCGTCGAAGCATGAGGTATCGAAATCGGGGATCGCCGGATTGCCCGCCCTGACTGCCGCAACCATGGCATCGATATCCTGGTAGATCAGCGCATCGCAGCCGATTTCGCGCGCAATTTCCTCGTCGCTGCGGCCATTGGCGATCAGTTCGTTGCGCGTCGGCATGTCGATGCCGTACACGTTGGAGTAACGCACCGGCGGCGAGGCCGAAGCAAAGTACACCTTGGTGGCGCCGGCATCGCGCGCCATCTGCACGATCTCGCGGCTGGTGGTGCCACGCACGATGGAATCGTCGACCAGCAGCACGTTCCTGCCTTTGAACTCCTCGCCGATGGCGTTGAGCTTCTGCCGCACCGACTTCTTGCGCAGCGCCTGCCCCGGCATGATGAAGGTGCGGCCGATGTAACGGTTCTTGATGAAGCCTTCACGGTACGGCACGTTGAGATGATTCGCCAGTTGCAGCGCCGAGGGCCGGCTGGTGTCGGGAATCGGGATGACCACGTCAATCTTCAGGTGGGAGAATTCGCGCTTGATCTTTTCGGCCAGCGATTCTCCCATGGCCAGGCGCGTGCTGTAGACCGAAACGCCGTCCATCACCGAGTCGGGGCGGGCGAGATACACATACTCGAAAATGCAGGGATTGAGCACCGCCTTGTCGCTGCACTGGCGGCTGTGCAGCTTGCGCTGGTAATCGATGAACACCGCTTCGCCAGGGGCCACGTCGCGCAGCAGCCGGAAGCCCAGCGTATCGATCGCCACACTCTCCGACGCGACGATGTATTCGTGCGGCGTGACCTGATCGTTGACCCCGATCACCAGCGGCCGGATACCGTAGGGATCGCGGAAAGCCAGCAGGCCGTAGCCGGCGATGAAGGCTGTCACGGCATAGGCGCCCTTGCAGCGCGCATGCACGCCCGACACGGCACCGAAGATCGTGTCCAGATTCAATTGCCGCCCGGAAGCACGTACCTGCAGTTCATGCGCCAGCACATTCAGCAGCACCTCGGAATCCGAGTTGGTGTTGACGTGACGCAGGTCGGAACGGAACAGCGATTCCTTGAGTTCGTGGGTGTTGGTAAGGTTGCCGTTGTGCCCCAGCACGATGCCGTAGGGCGAATTCACGTAGAACGGCTGCGACTCGGCCGACGACGACGCGCTTCCGGCGGTGGGATAGCGCACGTGCGCCACGCCCATGTCGCCCAGCAGGTTACGCATGTCGCGCGTGCGGAAGACATCGCGCGCCAGCCCCTGCCCCTTGTGCATGTGAAAACGGCTTTCCTCCGCCGTCACGATGCCTGCCGCGTCCTGGCCGCGATGCTGCAACACCATCAGTCCGTCATACAAAAGCTGATTGGCCGCCGAATTGGAAACGACTCCGATTACCCCGCACATGATGTGCACCCGTCCATAAAGTTATTCAAAGCGAATGTATTTCGCCACGTCGGCCGGCACCAGCGGCAAGGCGCGCTGCGCCATGGCCTGCAGGCTGCCCGACAATCTGGCCTGCTTCCAGAACTCGGCACGCGGCAGCAGCGAAGTCAGTCCGGCCGCGAGCGTCAGGCCGACCAGGATCGCCAGACCTTTGGCCAGTCCCAGCACGCCACCCAGCACCTTGTCGGCTCCGCCCAGTCCCACCGCCTTGACCAGCGAAGACAGGACATGTCCCAGCAGCAGTACGCCGATCAATACCACCAGAAAAACCACGGCAAAGCCCACGAAATAGCGGATGCCCGGGCTCTCGATGCCAATCGGCAGAAGCGGCGCCACCAGCAAGGCGCCCCATTTGCCCAGCGCAAAGGCGAGAACCCAGGCCACCAGCGAAAACAGCGTGTCGACCATGCCGCGCATCAGTCCGCGCATCACGGTCAGGACCAGCACCAGCACCACGATGAGGTCGAGCATGTTCATTTGGCCAGCACCTGCCCGGTCATGCCGTTTTCAGCCAGCCGCCCTGCTGCTGCCTCCGCAGCCTCGCGCGTCGGATAAGGCCCTACACGCACACGCGTCAGGCTGCCAACCGTATCGGTGTAGCTCGGCAATCCAGCCAGTGCCGCGCGCGCCTTGAGTTCGCGAGCCTTGGCGCCATCGGACAGGGCGGCAAGCTGCACCACGAACATTTCGCTGGCTGCCGCAGGTTTTTTCTGGGGAACAGGCGCAGCAACAGGATGCGGCTTGGATTGCGGTTTGGCGGGCTCTGCTTTGACCGGCTCAGGCTTGACCGGTTCGGCCTCAGGTTTGGGTTCGGGTCTGGCTACCGGTTTGGCGGGCTCGGCTGGTTTGGCGGGCTCGGCCGGCCGAGCGGGCTGCGACGGCGTAGAAGACGCAGGTTCAGACACCGGCGCGGCCACCTGTTCGGGTACGGGCGCCGGCGCTTCGGCCATGTGGACCGATAGCGCACTCGTTGGTGGCGGCTCGTCTTCCAGCAACAGCGGCAGCGCGATCACTGCCAGCAGGGTCAACGCCACCGCACCGATCAGTCGGCGCCGGGCGAGGCGTTTGAGGTCATTTTCACTGCTGGGTGGCGGCATGGTCGAGCACGGCGGCAACGGTATAAAACGAACCGAAGATAAGAATTCTATCATCTTCGCGTGCCGCGCTTCGCGCCTCGGCGAGTGCGCGGACGACATCCGGCTGAACGTGTATCGGTGCTTCGCCCATCTGCCCGCGCAGTACGGCAGCCAGCGCCCGGGCATCCCGCGCACGTGACGAAGCAGGCGTACACGTCCACCATGCATCGATTTCGTCGCACAATGCCGCAAATACCCCTGCCGCATCCTTGTCGGCCAGCATACCCACCACAGCCAGTGTGCGTCCGCCCACCGGCTGGCTGCGCAGGGTGGCCGCCAGTGCCCGCGCGGCTTCCGGATTGTGCGCCACATCCAGAATGACCGCCGGCGCCTGAGCGATGTATTGGAACCGGCCAGGCACGTGCGTGGCCGCCAGCCCGCGGCGGATCGCCGCCACATCCACGGGCAAACGATCCTGTATGGCCTCCAGCGCCGCCAGCGCACCGGACGCGTTACGCAACTGGCAGGCGCCAGCCATGGCGGGCAACGGCAACTCCGTCCATCCTGTACCGAGGCTGCGATAGGTCCAGTGGTCGTCCTCGCGCTGCGCGGAAAAATCCCGGTCCACGCACCGCAGGTCGGCGCCAATACGGCGGGCATGTTCAAGCAGGCTGACTGGCGGCGCGGGATCGACGCAAATGGCAGGACGACCGGCTCGATAAATTCCCGCCTTCTCGAAACCGATTTTTTCGCGACTGTCGCCCAGGTAGTCCATATGGTCGAGATCGACGCTGGTAACGACCGCGACGTCGGCATCGAATACGTTCACGGCATCGAGCCGCCCGCCAAGGCCCACCTCAAGAACGGCCACATCGATGCCAGCATCGATGAACCGGGCCATCGCGCCCAGTGTGCCGAATTCGAAGTAGGTCAGCGAAACGTCGTCGCGTGCCGCGTCGACCCGTTCGAAGGCAGCGATGAGTTCAGCGTCGCCTGCCTCCCTGCCGGCGACCCGCACGCGTTCGTTGTAGCGCAGCAGATGCGGCGAGGTGTAGAGGCCGGTCTTGTAGCCGGCGGCATCGAGGATAGCAGCCAGGTACGCACTGGTAGAGCCTTTGCCGTTGGTACCGCCGACGATGATGAGCGGAAAATCCGGAACCAGGCCAAGCGCGTCCTTGACCCGACGCACCCGGTCGAGGCCGAGATCGATCGTACTGGGATGTAGTCGTTCCAGCCGCGCCAGCCAGGCATCAAGGGAAGTAAGCCGTTGCACGATCAGGTTACGCCGAGACGGTATGCCAGACAGGAATCAAACAAATCGCCGCGATGCAGGCATGTCCCCGCCGACCCTGGGTGGCCAATCAGCCCGGGATTCAGGCTGCCAGCGCCGGCCGGCCCATCATCATCGCCAGCGTGGACGCGAGCTCGCTACGCATCTGGCGGCGATCGATGATACGGTCGATGGCACCCTTCTCCTGCAGGAATTCGGCGCGCTGGAAGCCTTCCGGCAAGGTTTCGCGCACGGTCTGCTCGATTACGCGCGGCCCGGCAAAGCCGATCAGCGCGTTGGGCTCGGCGACGATCAGATCGCCCAGCATGGCGAAACTCGCCGACACCCCACCCATGGTCGGGTCAGTCAGCACCGACACGAAGGGCAGTCTATGGCGCGACAACTGGGTCAGCGCTGCTGACGTTTTGGCCATCTGCATCAGCGAAAACAGACCTTCCTGCATGCGCGCGCCACCGCTGGCGGAGAAGCAGACGAAGGCCGAGTTCGACTCGATCGCCGCCTCCACCCCCATGACGAAGCGCTCGCCGACCACCGACCCCATCGAGCCCCCCATGAACTTGAATTCGAACGCCGCGGTCACCACCGGCACCGCCTTGACGCTGCCGCCGATCACCACCAATGCATCCGTTTCCGAGGTGCCGGTCTGCGCTTCCTTCAGGCGGTCGGGATATTTCTTGCTGTCCTTGAATTTGAGCGGGTCGAGGGGTGTGATATGGGCACCGATTTCATGCTGTCCCTCCGCGTCCAGCAACAGGGCCAGGCGCTGCCGCGCGCCGATGCGATGATGATGGCCGCATTTCGGGCACACTTCCAGGTTGCTTTCCAGATCGGCACGGTAGAGCACCTCGTTGCAGGCCGGGCACTTGGACCACAAGCCCTCGGGCATCGACTTCTTCGACGCCTGTGCACGCCGCTTGATCTTCGGCGGCAGGATTTTCTGAAACCAGCTCATGTGTCTTCTCCGTTTATTTCGATGCCGCGTCGACGCCGCGGCGCAGTTCGGCCACCAGGTGCTTGACGCGGTTGGTGCATTCGCCTTCCGGCGCAGTCTCGATCTCGTTCACGATGCGGCTGCCCACCACCACCGCGTCGGCGATGCGGGCCACCGCTTCGGCGGTGGCCGCGTCGCGGATACCGAAACCCACGCCCACCGGCAGGCTGCAATGCTTGCGCACCATGGCCAGCTTCCGCGCGACTTCCTCGGTGTCGAGATTGGCCGACCCCGTCACGCCCTTGAGCGAGACGTAATAGATAAAACCGCCGGCGGCGGCCGCCACTTGTTCCACACGCGATTCCGGCGTGGTCGGCGACAACAGAAAAATCGGATCGAGGCCGTGTGACTTGAATACGTCCGACACGCCGGTCGACTCCTCCGGCGGGATATCCACTGTCAGCACGCCATCCACGCCGGCGGCCTTCGCCGCCTGGGCAAAAGCCTCGTAACCCATGCGCTCGACCGGGTTGGCATAGCCCATCAGCACCACCGGCGTGGTCGTGTTGGTCTTGCGGAATTCCGCCGTCATCGCCAGCACGTCTTTCAGCCCGACCTTGTTCGCCAATGCGCGCTCGGATGCGCGCTGGATCACCGGGCCGTCGGCCATGGGGTCGGAAAACGGCACCCCCAGCTCGATGATGTCGGCGCCGGCTTCCACCAGCACGTGCATCAGCGGCACCGTCAGGCCCTTGCCGGGGTCGCCTGCGGTAATGAAGGGAATCAGGGCTTTTCTGTTGTGCGCTTTCAGCGCGATAAAGGTCTGGCCGATGCGGCTCATGGTTGGGTCTTCTGGAAGGTGCGATTCAATTGGGGAGCCGGTTCAGAGTGTGATCCCCGATACCTTGGCCACAGTGTTGATGTCCTTGTCGCCACGCCCGGAGAGATTGACCAGGATGATCTGATCCTTCTTCAGGGTCGGCGCGAGCTTCTTGGCGTGGGCGACGGCATGGCTGGATTCGAGCGCGGGGATGATGCCTTCATAGCGGCACAGGTCATGGAAGGCGGCCAGCGCCTCGTCGTCGTCGATCGCGACGTATTCGGCGCGGCCGGCATCCTTGAGGTAGCTGTGCTCGGGGCCAACGCCGGGATAGTCGAGGCCGGCCGAGACCGAATGGGTCTCGATGATCTGGCCGTTTTCGTCCTGCATCAGATAGCTGCGGAAGCCATGCAGAATGCCGGGCGTGCCGGCGGTGAGCGGTGCCGCGTGCTTGCCGCTGGCGATACCGGAGCCGCCGGCTTCGACGCCGATCAGGCGCACGTCTTCATACGGGATGTAGGGATGGAAGATGCCGATCGCGTTGGAGCCGCCGCCCACACAGGCGACCACCGCGTCGGGCTGGCGGCCGGTCAGTTCCGGCATCTGCACGATGCATTCGCGGCCGATCACGCACTGGAAGTCTCGCACCAGCATGGGATACGGGTGCGGACCGGCGGCGGTACCGAGGATGTAGAAGGTCGATTCGACGTTGGTGACCCAGTCGCGCATCGCCTCGTTCAACGCATCCTTCAGCGTCTTCGAACCCGACGACACCGGTACCACGGTGGCGCCCAAGAGTTTCATGCGGAAGACGTTGGGCGACTGGCGGGCGACGTCCTCGGCGCCCATGTAGACCACGCATTCCATGCCGTAGCGCGCTGCAACGGTAGCCGAAGCGACGCCGTGCTGGCCAGCGCCGGTTTCGGCGATCACGCGCTTCTTGCCCATGCGGCGCGCCAGCAGCGCCTGGCCGATGGTGTTGTTGATCTTGTGCGCGCCAGTGTGATTGAGATCCTCGCGCTTGAGGTAGATCTGCGCGCCACCGTAGGCTTCGGAGAGTCGCCTGGCGTGATACACCGGGCTCGGACGTCCGACGTAGTGCTTGAGTTCGTACTCGAATTCGGCCACGAAGGCGGGATCGTTGCGCGCTTTCTCATACTCGACGCGCAGTTCGTCCAGCGCCGCCATCAGGGTTTCGGCGACGAAAACGCCGCCGTAGGAACCGAAGTGGCCGCGGGAATCGGGGAGATCGATGAGCTTCATGATGCTTCTTTCGCTTTCGCAATGAATTGCGCAATCTTGTGCGCGTCCTTGATGCCTTTTGTTGCCTCGACGCCAGAGGACACGTCCACCGCCCACGGCCGCACGCGCTGCACCGCCTCGGCGACATTGTCGGGCGTCAATCCGCCCGACAGGATGACCGGTTTGGACAGGTCTGGCGGAATCAGGCCCCAGTCGAAGCGTTCCCCGGTGCCGCCCGGCACGCCCGGTACGAAGGCATCGAGCAACAGTCCGCGCGCAGCATCGAAGTCAGCCGCGCATTTTAGCAAATCCGTGTCCCGATTCACTCGTACCGCCTTGATATAGGGTCGGCCGAAGCGAGCGCAGTCGGCTGGCGTCTCGTTGCCGTGGAATTGCAGCAGGTCGAGCGACACGGTCTGCAACACCCGCTCGATGAAGGCCGGCTCGGCGTCGACGAACAGGCCCACGCTCTGGACGAAGGGCGGCAATGCGCGCACCAGTTCAGCGGCGGCTTCGACCGATACGTGGCGCGGGCTTTTTTCGTAGAACACGAAGCCCACGGCATCCGCCCCTGCGACACAGGCATGCTGCAGATCCTGCAAGCGGGTAATACCGCAGATTTTTACGCGAACGGCCATCGTTCAGAGCTTTCCGGCAAAGCAAAGTGCGCAGGATACCGGATGTGGGTCAGGTACAGTCCGGCGGCGTCGAAAGTGGGCGCTGCCAGCGTGCGGTCGCGGCTTTGCAGAATCTCGCCCATCCATTCGGGCGACTGCATGCCGACACCGATATGAACCAGGCAGCCCATGAGGTTGCGCACCATGTGGTGCAGGAAACCGTCGGCACGGAAATCACACAACAGAAAATCGCCGCGCCGCTCGATCTGCGCCAGCCGCAGTTCCTTGACCGGCGACTTGGCCTGGCACTCGGCGGCACGAAAAGCGGAAAAATCGTGCCGACCGATCAGGTGCGTCGTCGCCCGGTTCATCGCGTCAGCGTCGAGCGGACGATGATGCCAGCCGATCAGCCCGTGATTGAGACCGGGCCGCACCGGGTGATTCAGCAGCACATAGCGGTAGCCCCGCTGTGTGGCGGCGAAACGCGCATGGAAATCTCCGCCCACCTCGCGTGCCCACAACACCGCCACGCCGGACGGAAGATGACTATTGACGCCACGCACCCAGGCCGTAAGCGGGCGCTGGGCCGGCGTGTCGAAATGTGCGACCTGGAATGCCGCATGCACGCCGGTATCGGTACGTCCGGCCGCGGTGACGATGGTCTTTTCGCCGGCAATCGCCGACACGGCCGCTTCCAGTGCGTCCTGCACGCCACACCCCTGCGGCTGCGACTGCCAGCCGCAAAAGCCGATGCCGCAATATTCCAGACCCAATACGATACGCATACTCACCCGGCCTCACGCCAGCACGATCCACACCCCAAGCAAGCCCGCAAGTATGACGGCGCTATCGCAGCCTTGCCAGCGTTCGGTGTGCAAGGTGTAAGTATCGGGACCGGCGTCATCCGGTAACGGCGCACGCAGCGTATCCAGCCACCGGGCCGGTTTGGGCGCATGCTCGACGTAATCCAGGGTCAGCCCCAGGCGTACTGCGAAGGCGCGACGATCAAACCCCAACCAGACCAATGGCCGGGCCAGTCCATACAGGCCGTAAATCAGGCGGGGGCGGATCGTGGTGGCGAGCAGCACCCCCAGTCCTGCGATCATCAGTGCCAGCCGTGCCACGCGCAACGCGCCCAGCCGGATTCCCTCCAAGGTCGGGCTGGCCCATTCGAGCGGTGGCCATAGCAGCGTACCGGGCATGGTGTAGGCATAGGTCAGCAGCAGTACCACCATCAGCCAGCGGGTCCTGCGTAGCAAACGCCAGGCTTCCTGGCGGACAGGCGCAAACAGAAAGGCCGTCGCGAGGGCGACGGCCAGGAAGGAAAGCTGGGGCACGGCAGCGCGTTCCACCGCCACTGCCCACCCGCACCACAGCAGGATGCGGGCAGCCGGGTGCGGACAGTTAGCCAAGCGAACTCAACATGCCTTGCGCATCGGATTTCTGTCTTTCGCTGCCTTCGGCCAGCACTTCGTTGAGGATCTCGCGTGCGCCTTCCTTGTCGCCCATTTCCACATAGGCACGGGCAAGATCGAGCTTGGTGCCGACTTCGTCGAGCTCGAGTTCGTTGTCACCCGACTCGCCCAGGTCGAGATCGAGGCCGCTGAAATCGAACTTGCTGTCCGGGCCATTATCGTCTTCCAGACCAAGATCCAGCTTCAACGAGTCATCTTCCTCTGCAGGCAGATCGATATCCGGCAGGTCGAAGTTCAGGCTCTGGGTATCCGCCTCGACATAGCCGGCCGCAGGGGTTTCAGCCGCCGGCTCGGACGGCATGTCGAAATTGAGGACATGTCCCGCGGATTCGAATTCCAGCGGTGCATTGTCGGCTACCGGCTCGGCCTGGGCATCCGACGTAGGCTCGGGTTCGATTTCGGGTTCGGCCTGGTAAGCGGGAGCCGCTTCGATGGCGGACTCGGCTGTTACCTGCTCGCCTGCGAAGGCCACGGCCCCACCGGCGATCGCCGCGGTCGCCGCTACCGTTTCCGCCGCGGCAGAGGGCACGCTCGACTGCACGCCGCCATACAGCGGGTTGGTCGGATCGATGCTGCGGCCCATTTCGCAGGCCTTGTCCCACAACGGGCTCGACTTGTTGCCAAGCGCCGCATAGAGCTCGCCGGCAACCGATTCGAATGCCGCGGTATTGCGGCGCGCGGCGTAGATTTCAAGAAGCTTGACACGGATTTCGTGGCGATCCGGGTTTTTGCTGATGGCTTCCTTGAGGATCTCCTCGGCCTGGGCATCACGGCCATACGCCATGTAAACCTCGGCTTCGGCGATGGGATCCACGTCGTGAGTATCGATGGTGCCCAGGCCCGCCTGGCTGAAATCGGTCAGGAAAGAGGTGTCGCCGGTATTGACGCTACCGCCGGATGCAGCACCAATGACCGTGTTCGGGCGCACGTCTCCGCCGCTCATGATGCTGTCTTCCAGGGCGGCGCTGCCGGTTTTGCGGCGGCGTCCGCCACCCGCCATCATCCACCACAGGATTCCGCCCAGGCCCAGCGCCGCTACGCCGCCGCCCCAATACAACGGGTCGGCGAGCAGGGGGTCGTACCAGTTCTGAGCCGGTTCTGGGCTGGCCGGCAGCGCCTTGACGACAGGCGCAACCGGCGCCGGTGCGGGCGCGGGCTTGGCCGCCTGCGGAGCGGCCGGGGCCGGAGCAGGAACGGAGGCTGCGGCTTCTTTTTGCGCCTTCTCCTTCATCTCGACCAGTTTCTGCATATCCTGGATCTGCTTTTCCAGCGTCGCCACGCGCTGCCCCGACTCCTGCAGCGCTTTTTCGCGTGCGGTCGCATCCTCTTCCTGGGCGCGCAGTTTTTCCTGCAGCGCCCGGGTTTCATCGGCCTTGCCCGCGGTTGTGGCAGCCGGCGCGGCCTTGGACAGCTTCAGGACGTCCTTCGGCGCTTCGGCTGCCGGCTTGGCGTGATCTTCCACCTTGGGCGTGACCTTGCCGCTGCTGGCCTGGCCTTGTGCCGCCTTGGCCGCGGGGGCTGCGCTCACGGTCCCGGCCAGTTTCTGTCGATAAGCGCGCCAGTCTTCCGCCTGCAGCCTGAGTTCACGCACAGCATCTTGTTGCGGAATGGCGGCCACTTTGTCGGCGGACGGAACATCGAGCGTCTTGCCTGCCCGCAGACGGTTCATGTTGCCGTCGAAAGCCTGGGTATTCTCCCGATAGAGGCCAACCAGGGTCTGCTCCAGGCTCACGCCTTCCGGACGTACACGGCTGGCGATCCCGATGAGGGTGTCGCCCCGTTTGACTTTGACATGGTCCGCCGCCGTGGCCTGGCGCGCGGCCTTGGCCGCAGCAGGAGTCGGGGTTTTGGGCGCTGCCGCGACCGGGGCCGCCGCCGGAGCGGGGGCGGCGGGTTTGGCCGCAGGGCCGTTTGACGGCGCCACGGCCGTCATGGGCGCTACCGTCTGTTTTGCCGCGAGACCTGGGGGATCGAGCAGCATGGTGTATTCACGCACCAGCCGCCCCGAACCCCAGTTCAGTTCGACCAGCATATCGATGAAGGGATCGTTCACCGGGCGGCTGGAACTGACTTTCAGGACGGCCTTGCCGTTCGGTTTTTTCTCGACCGTGAAGCGCAGGGACGACAACACCGGAGCAAATTCGACGCGCGCATCCCGAAACGCTTGGTCGGAAGCCAGGCTAGCCGACAGGCTGTCGAGTTCGGCTTTGTCTGCCGCGAACAGCTCGATTTCGGCCACAAGCGGCTGGCCGAGCGCCGAGGTGACCGACAGCTTGCCCAACCCGGCTGCATCCGCCATCAGCGGCACGGCAATCAGGCCGGCAGCCACCAGTTGGGTGGTGAAGCGCTTCAATTTCATCCCGTCTCTCCCTTTCGCCCCGCTGGCGGGGCTGTTGAATCCTTGACGCCACGCACCAGCCTTGAACCGGCCGCCCTCACCCCCATTCGGTCAGGCTTCCAGCAGGATGCGCAGCATGCGGCGCAGTGGTTCGGCGGCCCCCCATAGCAGTTGGTCACCAACGGTAAACGCGGTCAGGTATTCCGGCCCCATGTTGAGCTTGCGCATGCGGCCGATCGGTACGGTGAGGGTACCGGTCACCGCGGCCGGGGTCAGTTCGCGCATGCTGAGTTCACGGTCGTTCGGCACCACCTTCACCCACTGGTTGTGGGCGGCGATCAGACTGTGGATGTCGGCCAGCGGGACATCCTTGGTCAGCTTGATGGTGAGCGCCTGCGAGTGGCAGCGCATCGCGCCGACGCGCACGCACAGGCCGTCGATCGGAATCGGCTTGTCGCTGCGGCGCATGATCTTGTTGGCTTCGACCTGCGCCTTCCACTCCTCCTTGGACTGACCGGACTCCAGCGCGACGTCGATCCACGGGATCAGGTTGCCGGCCAGCGGCACCGGCCAAGCATCGACCGGATAGCGGTCGGAACGGATGAAATCCGCCACCTTGCGGTCGATTTCGAGGATGGCGGAAGCCGGGTCGGCGATCAGGTCCTTCACCTCGGCATGCACTGCGCCCATCTGGGCGATCAGTTCGCGCATGTTGCGGGCACCGGCACCGGAAGCGGCCTGATAGGTCATCGGCGACACCCATTCGACCAGCCCGGCGTCGAACAGCCCGCCCATCGCCATCAGCATCAGCGACACCGTGCAATTGCCGCCGACATAGGTCTTGACGCCGTTGGCGATGCCATCCTGGATGACGTTCTTGTTGACCGGATCGAGGATGATGATGGCCTCGTCCTTCATCCTGAGCGTCGAGGCGGCGTCGATCCAGTAGCCGTTCCAGCCGGCCGCGCGCAACTGCGGGTAGATTTCCTTGGTGTAGTCGCCGCCCTGGCAGGTGATGATGGTGTCGCAGGCCTTCAGTTCGTCGATGCTGCTGGCATCCTTCAGCGGCGGCACATCACGGCCGATGTCGGGTCCTTTTCCGCCGACGTTCGACGTCGTGAAGAACACCGGCTCGATGTGATCGAAATCGCGCTCTTCCTTCATGCGCCCCATCAGCACGGAGCCCACCATGCCGCGCCAGCCGATCAGTCCAACTTTCATCATGTTCATCTCCAAATATCCTGGTTAGGCGTTAGGGGTCAGGCGTGAGGATTCCCTCACCCTATCCCCTCACCCCTCACAAACTTTTCACCACCGCGTCGCCCATCTCGCTGCACGACACCTTCTGCGTGCCCTCGGTCCAGATGTCGCCGGTGCGCAGGCCCTGTGCGATCACCTTCTTCACCGCACCCTCGATGCGGTCGGCGGTGGTCAGGTCGGCGAAGGTGTAGCGGTACATCATCGCCACCGAGAGGATGGTCGCCAGCGGGTTCGCCAGGTTCTTGCCGGCGATGTCGGGGGCAGAACCGTGGATCGGCTCGTACATGCCCTTGTTGTGCTCGTCCAGGGAAGCCGACGGCAGCATGCCGATCGAGCCGGACAGCATCGACGCGGCATCCGACAGGATGTCGCCGAAGATGTTGCCGGTGACGATGGTGTCGAACTGCTTGGGCGCGCGGATCAGCTGCATCGCCGCGTTGTCGACGTACATGTGCGAGAGCTCGACCTCGGGGTAGTCCTTCGCCACCTCGATCATCACTTCCTTCCATAGTTCAGAGCATTCCAGTACGTTGGCCTTCTCGACCGAACACAGCTTCCTGCCGCGCTTCATCGCGATGCCGAATGCCACGTGCGCGACCCGGCGCACCTCGGACTCGGAATACAGCATCGTGTTGAAGCCGACGCGCTCGCCGTTCCGTACCTCAATCCCGCGTGGCTGACCGAAATACACGTCGCCGGTGAGTTCGCGCACGATCATGATGTCGAGCCCGGACACGACTTCGGGCTTGAGCGACGACGCACCCGCCAGTTCCGGGTACAGCAGCGCCGGGCGCAGGTTGGCGAACAGGTTGAGTTCCTTGCGAATGCGCAACAGGCCGCGCTCGGGGCGCAGCGGGCGGTCCAGCGTGTCGTACTGCGGCCCGCCGACGGCGCCGAGCAGCACCGCATCGGCTTCGCGCGCGAGTCTCAGCGTCGCCTCAGGCAGGGGATCGCCGGAGGCGTCGTAGCCCGCGCCGCCGATGGGCGCGGTTTCCATTTCGATGGAGGCGCCTTCCGCTTTCAACTTCTCCAGGACCTTGACCGCCTGCGCGACAATTTCCGGACCGATGCCGTCACCCGGCAAGACTGCAATTTTCATGTTCTAAAAACCTGTTGACCGCGAACGCCCTGACGGGCGACCGGGGATAAATAACCACTCAAGCAAAGAGCCACGGGGCATCCTGTTTGCGCCGTTCCTCATAGGCCTTGATCTTGTCGGCCTGCAGCAAGGTCAGGCCGATATCGTCCAGTCCATTGAGCAGGCGGTGCTTGCGTCCCGCATCCACCTCGAAAGGGATCGTTTCGCCCGTGGGCGTCGTTACCGTCTGCTTGTCCAGATCGACGGTCAGGGCGTAGCCCTCGCTCGTGCCGCACTCGCGAAACAGGCGATCCACGATCTGCGCGTCGAGCACGATGGGCAGGATGCCGTTCTTGAAGCAATTGTTGTAGAAAATATCCGCAAAGCTCGGGGCGATGATGGCGCGGAACCCGTAGTCTTCCAGCGCCCACGGCGCATGCTCGCGGCTGGAACCGCAACCAAAATTCTCGCGTGCCAGCAGCACCGACGCCCCCTGGTAACGTGGCTGGTTCAGCACGAATTCCGTATTCAGCGGACGATCGTGATTCGACTTGCCGGGCTCGCCGTGGTCGAGATACCGCCATTCGTCGAACAAGTTGGGGCCGAAGCCGGCGCGCTTGATCGACTTCAGGAACTGCTTGGGGATGATGGCGTCGGTGTCGACGTTGGCGCGGTCGAGCGGCGCCACCAGCCCGTCGAGAACAGTGAAAGCCTGCATTTAATGGGTGGCCTTCTGGATCGAGTCGCCGGCCTTCTCAATATCCTGGCCCATCCCACGCACGGTGTTGCAGCCTGCCAGTGTCAGGGCGACGGCGATCATCAGGGCAATCATTGGCTTCATGAGGGTATTCTCCTTAAAAATGACGTACATCGACAAAATGTCCCGCGCAGGCGGCCGCAGCGGCCATTGCCGGGCTGAGCAGGTGCGTCCTGCCGCCCTGCCCCTGCCGACCTTCGAAATTGCGGTTGGACGTTGATGCGCAACGTTCGCCCGGCTCCAGCCGGTCGGCATTCATCGCCAGGCACATCGAACAACCCGGTTCGCGCCACTCGAAGCCGGCTTCCACAAAAATCTTGTCGAGCCCTTCGGCCTCGGCCTGCTGCTTGACCAGGCCCGAACCCGGCACCACCAACGCCAGCTTGACGTTGGGCGCGACCTTGCGACCCTTCGCCACGCCGGCCGCCTCGCGCAGATCCTCGATGCGGGAGTTGGTGCAGGAACCGATGAACACCTTGTCCACCGCAACCGCGGCAAGCGGCGTGCCGGCTTGGAGCCCCATGTATTCCAGTGCGCGGGTCCAGTCGTGCTGCTTGACCTCGCTCGGCGCATCGGCCGGGTTGGGCACGCGGCCACCGATGGTCGTCACCATTTCGGGCGAGGTGCCCCAGGTGACCTGCGGTTCGATTGTCGCGGCATCGAGCTCGACCACGCGGTCGAACTCGGCGTCGGCGTCCGAATGCAGCGTGTTCCACCACGCCACCGCCTTGTCCCATGCGTCGCCCTTCGGCGCGTACGGACGACCCTTGACGTAATCGATGGTCGCCTGGTCGACCGCCACCATGCCGGCGCGTGCGCCCGCCTCGATCGCCATGTTGCACAGGGTCATGCGACCTTCCATCGACAGCGCACGAATGGCCGAGCCGCCGAATTCAAGTGCATAGCCGGTGCCTCCGGCGGTGCCGATCTCGCCGATGACCGCGAGCGCGATGTCCTTCGCGGTCACGCCGCGGCCCAACTGGCCTTCGACCTTGACCAGCAGGGTCTTCGACGGCTTCTGCCACAGGCACTGCGTCGCCAGCACATGCTCAACCTCGGACGTGCCGATGCCGAAGGCCAGCGCACCGAACGCGCCATGGGTCGAGGTGTGCGAGTCGCCGCAGACCACGGTCATGCCGGGCAGGGTCAGTCCTTCCTCGGGGCCGATGACATGGACGATGCCCTGGCGGATGTCGTCCATCTTGAATTCGGTGATGCCGAATTCGGCGCAGTTGGCGTCGAGCGTTTCGACCTGCAGGCGCGAGACTGGGTCGGCGATGCCCTGCGATCGGTCGGTCGTTGGCACGTTGTGATCGGGCACGGCAATCGCTGCGTCAGTCCGGCGTGGTTTGCGGTGGGCGAGCTTCAGCCCCTCGAAAGCCTGCGGACTGGTGACTTCATGCACCAGATGGCGATCGATATACAGCAGGGTGGTGCCATCGGGTTCGACATGAACCACGTGGGCGTCCCATAGCTTCTTGAACAAGGTTTGACCGGGCATGCGGAATAAGGCCATACAGCGCGTAAAACGCTGATTATTTCATAGCTTAGGGGCCGCTGGCACGGGTTTTGTTCCGCCCCAGGCCGCATAGACCACCCAGGCCAGCGCCGCGCTGGCGGCAGCAAGGGTAAAGGTCCAGGCCGACCCCAGCGATTCCCAGGTCAGGCCGCTGGCCAAGCCGCCGATCGTGCCGCCGATGCCGTAGGACAGGCTGGTGTAGAGCGCCTGGCCGCGCGCCTGGTGCCGGCCCCGGAAATGCTGGTGAACCAGCGCCACGGCGGAGGCATGAAAGGTGCCGAAGGTGAAGGCATGCAGCGTCTGCGCACCCCACACCAGCCAGGCCGATTCCACGCCCCAGGCGATCAACAGGAAACGCAGCACCGCAAGTGCGAAGCTCGCCAGGATCAGCCGGCGCGGCGTCACTCGCGCAAAAATGCGTGGAATGACCAGGAAAATGCCGATCTCGCACAGCACGCCCAGCGCCCACAACCAACCCACGGTGGACTTGTCGTAGCCATGGTCGACCAGATAGATCGAATAGAAGGTGTAGTAGGGGCCGTGCGTCACCGCCATCAGCATGCAGGCGGCCAACAGTGACGCCACTTCGGGTCGCTTGACGACATCCCATACCGAGTGATGGTCAGTGGCGTGCGGCAGGATTTCGGCCTCGGGGATCACCCGCGCGAACGCCAGGATGCCCAGCATCACCACCAGCACCGCCCACGGCAGCCAACCGATCGGAACATGGTCGAAGGCATAGCCCAGCCCCACCACCATCAGGATGAAGCCGACCGACCCCCACAGGCGGATACGACCGTAGGTGTCAGTGCGCTCGCCCAGGTGCGACAGGGTCATCGCTTCGACCAGCGGCAGCGACGCGCTCCAGAAAAAGCTCAGCGCGGCCATCACCCCGAACATCCACCAGAAACTGCTGCCGAAAAATACACCGCCGAACACCAGCACGCTGCCGAGTGCCGCGACCTGCACGATCGTCGTCCGGCGTCCGGTACGGTCGGCGATATGCCCCCAGATGTTGGGCGCGAAGATCCGCATCACCTGCAGCAGCGACATCAGCACGCCGATCTCGAAGGCATTGAACGTCAGCGAGCGCAGATAGAGCCCCCAGAACGGCGACATGGCGCCGACGAAGGCGAAATAAAAGAAGTAGAAACCGGACAGGCGCCAGTAAGGAAGATTGGGCATGAACTCAGACTGCCGCGCACGCGGCCAAAATGCAGCGCGCATTATGCGGCCAGGGCCTGGCCGCCGGAAGCGTCAACCGGGATTTCAATCTGGCCGGGCGGCAATCCGACTGCCACGCCATTCCGTTCGAACTATTTCATCGCCGAACGCAGCTTGATCGTTTCGCCGGCTACCGCAAACACGCCATTGCCACGATGGTGCAAGGTCTGCGGGTTCTTGACTGCGGTATCGACCCAGGCCCGCACCACTTCGAGAACGAAGAAGTTGTAACGATTCACCAGCCGCGTGTCGGCCACCCGGCATTCAAGGCTGGCATAGCATTCGGCGATCAGCGGAGCCTTCACCTCGGAAGCCTCGACCGCAGTCAGGCCGAATCGGGCGAACTTGTCGACCGTCTCCCCGGAGCAGTTGCCGACGCCCACCACCTGTTTCGCCAGCTCCCGCGTCGGAATGTTGATTGCGCACTCCCTCGTCGTCCGAAGCGCATCGAACGAGGTATTGCGCCCGCTGATCACGCAGCCGATCAGCGGCGGCTCGAATTCCATCATGGTGTGCCACGACATCGTCATGATGTTGGGCTTCCCTTTGCGGCGGGTCGTCACCAGCACCACCGGCCCCGGTTCCAGCAGGCCATAGACCTTGGACAACGGACAGGATCGCTTTGACATGATGGACGCCTCACGGGAACCGGACCCCTTCAGCTTAGCCCGCCTGTCACACACTGCCACATTCTGGAACGGCCGGGACACAGACGAGCCACACACGCTCCCTACCATGCACATACCGCATGCGCTCCCCGCATGCCGGACATTTCAATCTCAAAAGGAGTGACTCATGAAGCAAATCGCACACGCCCTGGTTTTCGGTTCCCTTGCCGCGCTGTTCTCGGTTTCGGCGCTGGCCGACCACAACAGCCCCATGGGCGCAGGCTGGGCCAACATGCCGAATGACATCCACAACACGCAGATCGAGGACGACCTGAGCGGCGCCGAGTTCAGCGACTTCGTACGCCAGGGCGCCGGTGCCGATACGGTGAACCGCTACCTGGATACGTCTACCCTGCAGTCGGGCGCAGGCAGTAGCGCCATCGCAAGCGGGGGCGGCCGTCGCTGACCGGACCGACGCGCGAATCACCGCAGCCTGCCAACGAGACCATGCCCTGAAGGGCATGGTTTTTTATGGGTGTCTGGGAGGCGTGGCATCACGATTACCTCAGACATTCCCATGCGAAACCACCCGGTCGAAACGCGCCTTGTATCCAAAGGAGGCCTGTCCTACTTTAAAAGGACATCCTGCAAGCCCTCGAAGGAGAAGATCATGCTGCACGAATCAGCCGACATCAATCATCTGATCCGGGAGTCCAAACCCAATCCCAATTTTCCAGACGCCCCGATGGAATGGACCCGGGACGACGCAATGAACATTGCCCGCGAGGAAGGCCTGATACTCACCGAAGATCACTGGAACGTGATTCGCGCCCTCCAGCACTATTACGCACAACACGCCGACGACACCGTCATCAATCTGCGCGATCTGCATGATGCCCTGGACGAGCGCTTCCATCGGCAAGGCGGCGTGAAATACCTGTATACCTTGTTTCCCGGCGGGCCGATCGCGCAAAGTTGCCGCATAGCCGGCCTCAAAGCGCCTTATATCGCCACGGATCCCAGCTTCGGCAGCGTGGCCTGAGGCGGGATGTACCGCACATCGTTCCCGTTCGCCGCTTGACGGGAAACCAACCGTAACGCCCATTTGCCGGTTGCTTGCCTCCCTGTCCGTTCCCCGGAAAGGCCGCGCAATACCTGCTGCCATGCAGATCGGCTACACGCCTACGTCGACTGGCCAGCACTTCTCTCGCCGCGTCCGCCAAGTGCTTGATCAAACGCACAAATAGACACATACTTCGCGCCACATGCAGTCGGGTTTTCTTTATCTGATCCTTTGCACGATTCTGACGCCGAGTATAGAACCCCTTCTGTGGCTTCCACATCCCATCCATCGCTGATCGACCTGCAGGATTTGCAACTGGATGACGCGCGTGCATTGCTGGAGCATGCCGGACAAGACAGCGGCCAGGCAAGCGACGAACCGCCGCTCGCCTATCTGCAGCGCGTGATCAATGGACTGTGCGAACTCTCGCTCAAGGATCCCCTGACAGGCCTGGGCAACCGAAGGCACTTCATCGCGACGCTGGAACGCGCAATCGAGGTGGTGGCCCGATCCGGTGAATCCATCCTGCTGCTGCTGCTCGACATCGACCACTTCAAGCACATCAACGATACCCATGGCCATCTGGCCGGCGACCAGGTATTGCAGGCCGTCGCTGCCTGCCTGGGCCACTGTGTGCGGCCGATGGACACGGTCGTGCGCTATGGCGGCGAGGAGTTTGCCATGATCCTGCCCAACTGCCGACCCAACTGCGGGCGCGCCGTTGCCGAGCGTGTGCGCCGCACGATCGAGTCGCTGTCCATCCCGGCGACACCGCTGGTCAACCTGCATGTCACGGTCAGTATTGGCGGCGCCTATGCGCCGGAATGGGTGCGCTCCACCACCGATTTATGGATCGAGCGCGCCGACCAGCAGCTCTATCGCGCCAAGGCCGACGGACGCAACCAGGTGTTTCTCGATTTGCCGCATGAGATTTCGGTCAGCGCCGAGGAAAAAGGCTTGCTGTTCGGTCATTTCGTCATGGACCAGGCCGCGACGACGCCAGACAGCGCACCTGATGGTGCAGGTCCCGGGGGCCATTCCACCCATCGAGTCAACGCATGAACGACCTGCTCACACCCGCTCTCTCCGACAACCAGGACACAAGCCGTCTCCCGCTCAAGCCGCTTGGCAAGGTCATCGCCGTCACCAGCGGGAAAGGCGGCGTCGGCAAGACCTTCATCTCGGCCAATCTCGCCGCCGCCCTGGCCCAGCGCGGGAACAAGGTCCTGGTGCTCGACGCCGACCTTGGGCTCGCCAACCTCGACGTGGTGCTCAATCTCTATCCCAAGATCACCTTGCACGACGTGTTCACCGGCAAGGCCAAGCTGGAAGAAGCCGTTCTGCAGGCACCGGGCGGGTTTTCGGTCCTGCTGGCAGGTTCCGGCCTGGTCGAATATTCGCGGCTCACCCCCGAGGTACGCAACGAATTCCTGCGCATCATGGGTAGCCTGGTGCCGAATTACGACATCGTATTGCTGGATACCGGCGCCGGGATCTCGGATGTGGTGCTGTTTGCCGTCTCACTGGCCTCCGAGGTCCTGATGGTCGCCACCCCCGAACCGACCTCGCTCACCGATGCCTACGCCACCATCAAGGTGCTGGTGGGGCAACAACAGCGGCAAACCGTGCGCATCGTCGTCAACCAGGCTTCCCGTCCAGGCGCAGGGCTGCCGATCACCCACCAGCTGCAGCATGTCCTTGATCGTTTCGTCACGACCGTGACCGGTCATCCCGTCCACCTGATTCACATGGGGGACATTCCGGTCGATCCCGAGGTCCGCCAGGCCGTGATGCGGCGCCAGCTGCTGATGCAAAACGCCCCCGGATGCCCGGCAGGACAGGCCATCGCCCAGCTTGCCACCCGGCTGGAAAAAACCGTCATGCCCAAGCTGGCCTAGCCTCGCCGCCCGGTAAAAGGCCTGATTCAGGCAATCGCGGGGCCGGCCTTCACCAACGCCATCACCTTGTTCGGATCCATATGCAGCAGCGCGGCGATTTCGTCGAAATCGTCCGGCAAGGCCGCATCGTGCCAGCCATGGGCAGAATGTCGGGCCAGATTGACCGCCAGCATGACATTGCGCACACGGGTCGATTGCGCCAGCGCCGGATCCATCAGGTTCCTCAGCAATTCGGGCAGGCGCCATGCAATGGTCAGCTGGCGCTGCAACTCCAGGCCGGCAAAGCCCAGTACCAGCGTCTGCGCGTCGGCACTGCGCATGGCGTGGTCGGTCGCCTGCAATTTCTGGATTTCGAGCATCCGCTCGGGACTGAAACACCACATCAGCATTTCGGACACATGGGTGAGCAGCGCGGAGACCTGCACCTCTTCCGCATGCATGTCGTGCAGGCGCAGTGCCCAGTCGAAGGCGTAGTACGCCGAACGCTGCGCCCGCCTGACCGTGCGCAGCAGATACACCAGCGCGGCACGGTGCTCCTTCAGCATTTCTTCCGCGATCGGCATCGCCGGCACTTCACGGAAAAACGTATCCAGGCCCATCATGAGCAGCGCCTGTTTCACGTCGACCAGCTCGTGGGTCTGGTTTCGGCGCTTGTGCGTCTGCATGTAGCGCAACAGTTTGACCGTCATCAGCGGGTCGTCGGTGACCACGTCGGCAACCGCGCGCGCGTTGAGTTGAACCTCGTCCTCGCGCAGCCGTTCCAGCTCGCGCGCGGTGCGCTTCAGCACGGGGATATCGGCCCGTCCCAGAAAAGCGAGCCAGTCAGTCAAGCTTGCGGGTTGCAGCGCCATCATCCTCCCCTTTGGTCCGGCATGAATGCATTGTAGTGAGGCCTACACGAAAAACCGACGGGCGGCAGGAGAAACGCGCTTCACCTCATGCAGACAATTCGAGACGTCTCATATTGTCTATCGGCGCCGTCTGCCATCCCTTGAGGGTCTACGCATCCGCAGCCGTCGCGTAGAGCAACGGCCTGAAATAATCCACGCCAAATGCCACAGCCTGTTCCAGCGTGTATAGGCTATGGTTATGCCCGTCGCCCCCATGCCATTGGACGGCGACGTCAACGTCTTTCAGGAAGACCATCTCGGTACACAGGCTGTGCGCAGCGCTGTCGCCCGAAGGCGCCTGCCAGCGCACCCCCACCTGCACCCTGGCCGGGCTGGCGTCCACGATGCGCTCGCCGTGCTGCCTGATCGTGATCGCATCCCCCGTCACCCGGCAATGCGAACGGATGCTTACCGGACAATCAAACAAGGGGCTGACCGCAAGCGCGTCGAGCGCGCACATGGCATGAATCGAGTGTCCATTGACCTCGAGTGCATGCGGCGTGACTTCCGACGTGACGGGATAGGCTCCGAGGATATTTCGTCGGTCTGCTGACAACACCACGAGATCATCGTTTCCCAGCCGGGCAAGTGCCGCTTCGACCTGCATGTCGCCCACCTGGGCAGCGATCTCCGCCCGGGAAAGCGGGCGTCCACGTACGACCAAAGACACGATCACTGCGCGATGCAAAGCTCTGAATGCCGGCACGTGGCGGTCCTGGCGCGCCTTCAGGGGCAACAGGTCGTTCAGGCGCAGCACGGAGGATTTGATGGATTCGCTCATGTCCTTCGGAGAGGCGGGGGCGAGACGCCCTGTCGCTTGCAGCATAGGCACGCTGGCCATGCCCGCGGTGGCCGCGGGCGTTGGTGAACTCATTTCAGATTGCTGGACGAGAACAACAGCACCTGGCCTGCAAGAAAATTCACATGGACGGAATGTTTCTCGTCGCCCCACTGGCAGCTGCGCACGCCCATCACATCGTCGCATCGATCGGGCGGCCCGATCAACCGGACGACCTCGTCATACGGCATGCCCATGGCGATCTTGTTGTAATTCTCCAGCGTGAGCTTGCTGCAGCCTGACATCGTCAGCATCAGGCCCAGCAACAAGGCGGTCAGGATTTTCATGGATACTCCAGGGGGTCGTCACAGGATCTGCGCTGCGTTGGGCTTCCCCTCAGCAAACGTCTCAGGCAGGCGGTCGTACGCGCGCCAGATAGTTGCTCGCCAGGGCCTTGTACAGCGGCCGTGGGCACACAACCCGCGACACGGCGGTGGCCAACAGCGTGGACAGCATCAGGGGCACCACCATGTCGTGGTTGCCGGTCATTTCCATCACGATGACGAACGCGGTGATGGGTGCCTGGACCACGCCGGCGAAATAGGCCGCCATGCCGATCACGATCAATGCACCGGCATCCGCCTGGCCAAGCATGCCCGCCACGACCTGACCGATTCCCGCGCCGGCCGACAGGCTGGGCGCGAACAATCCGCCGGGAATACCGCTGACGAACGACACGAACGTTGCCAGCATTTTCCATATCCCGTATCCCGCCGACACGGTTCCCGTGCCTTCGATCAGACGCTTGGCCTCCACGTAGCCGCTGCCGTACACGGCGCTGCCGGATGCGAAGCCGATCAGCGCCAATGCCAGACCGCAGAGCGCGGCAAACTTCACGGGGTGGGTACGAACGAACACGCCCGCCCGGCCCGGCAGGCCATGCGTCGAGAAGGCCAGCAACAGTCGGCTGAATCCCCCGCCCAGCAGGCCGCCAGCCAACCCGCACAACAACACGCCGAACCAGCCGGACGCGCCGGCGAGCGTGGAATTGGTCGCACCGAAATACGTGTAGTTGCCCTGCACATAGACTGCGGCGAGGCCGGCAATGATGACTGCCGTGACCAGGGTGCCGCTGGAGCGCTCCTCGAACGACCGGGCCATTTCCTCGATGGCGAACACGATCCCCGCGAGCGGCGTGTTGAAGGCCGCCGCCACGCCGGCGCCACCGCCGGCAACGATCAGGCCACGCTCCATCAGATGCCGCGGGAAACGGACCAGCCAGCGCAGGTTGTACAGCAGCGCCGCGCCCACCTGGACAGTAGGACCTTCACGGCCCACGCTGGCGCCGCCCGCCAGGCTGATGCAGGTCAGGAACATCTTGCCGATGGCCACGCGCAGGGACAGCACCGCGTCGCGATTACTGCCTTCGGACATGCGGATGGCCGCGATCGTCTGCGGGATGCCGCTGCCTTCCGCTCCCTTGAAATAACGCTGCGTCAGCGCAGCCACGCCGGCGAGCGTCAGGGGCGTGACCAGGAAGGGCAGCCAGGGGGACGCCGCCACGACCACGCGGAACAGCGTATGCGCATAATCACTACTCAGGGCGAACGCCGTGGCCGCCAAGCCGACGACGACCGCCCCGCTCCAGAAAAGCATGTGGCGCAACCACAACCGCAGCGAAAGCAGGCCGACGCGGTGGCGTTTTTGAACGTAGGGGAATCGGGGACGGGGCCAAGCCATGACGGACCGATATTAACCTACCTGCCTGGGGTGTGTCTCGGCGGCCGGTTTCAAGCCGGAACGGGACGACGCCGAATCCGACCCCGGATTCGCCTGATTTGCACGCCGGAACGTCCCTGAAAACTACGCGTCAGCGGCACCGAATCGCCCTTCGGGTAACCGCGCCGATCGACAGCCCCTGCGCGAGAATCGAGAACACCACGACGCCATACGTGAGCGCGACGACGGTGTCGCGCTCCGGGCCTGCAGGCAGCGAGAGCGCAAGCGCGACGGAAATCCCGCCGCGCAGGCCGCCCCAGGTCAATACCTTCCAGGAGCCCGCCGGCAAATTGAAGGCGCGCGGAAGCAGGCGCACCGGCAGACCGACCGTCAACAGCCGCGCGGTCAGCGTCACGCCTACCGCCACCGCCGCGGCGACCAGTTCATGGAGCGAAAATGCCACCAGCAACACCTCCATGCCCATCAGGACGAACAGGGCTGCATTCAGCATCTCGTCGAGCAGCTCCCAGAACATGTCCAGGTAGCCGCGCGTCGTATCCGACATGGCCAGCGCACGGCCATGATTGCCGATCATCAGCCCGGCAACCACCATGGCCAGCGGTCCGGACACGTGCAATGCACTGGCCAGCGTATAGCCGCCCGTCACGGCGGCCAGCGTCAGCAGCACTTCGACCTGGTAGTTGTCCACGCTCTTCAACAGGCGGAACGTCACATAGCCCAGCACCCAGCCGAACAGCAGTCCCCCACCCGCTTCGTGCAGCAGCAATTCGAGACCCTGTCCCGGGGTCGGTGCGACGCCGCTCGCCAGCATGCCCAGGAGCAGCGAGAAGATCACCACACCCACCCCATCGTTGAACAGCGACTCGCCCGCAATCACCAGCTCCAGTTCTTTCGGCGCATTGGCCGATTTGAGAATACCCATCACCGCGATCGGGTCGGTCGGGGAAATCAGCGCGCCGAAAAGCAGGCAGTACATCAGCGGCAAATCCAGCCCGATCAGTGGCAGCACCAGCCACATGCCGATACCCACTGCCAGCGTCGACAACAGCGTCCCCAGCACGGCCAGCGCTCCGACCTGCCAGCGGTAGGCCTTGAGTTCGCTCAGATCGACATGCAGCGCGCCGGCGAACAGCAACAGCGACAGCATGCCCTGCATGAGCACGTCCGAGAAATCGATCGAGCGCAGCAGCGATTCCTCGTAGGCGCGCAATCCATGTGCCACACCCACCGCATCCAGGCCGATGAGCACCAGGGACAGCGCCAGCGCGGCCGCCATCACGCCGATGGTCGTGGGCAGGCCGATGAAACGATGGTTCAGGTACGACAGCAGCGCGGTGATGACCAGACAGATGGCGGCGATATCAAGCATGGTGTAAGTATTTCAGGCATCCAGGATACAGGCACCCGGCCCGTTCAAAATCCGCCGATATAGGCGTACCCGTCGTTCTGCAGCTTGACGATGCGCGTATAGCCGTCGTGAACGATCGTGACCCCCGGCAGGACATCGTCGGCCGTCCAGCCCTTCGATTTCATGACGCTGTGGCAGATTTCCACGCTCACGCCAAGATCCAGCAAATCCTGGGTGATCTTCGCATTGAGATTGACCGCGAACGGGTCGTTGACGACATCGCGATAGGTCGTGTCAATGAGCAGATACTGCGCCGCTTCGCCATGCAGCACCAGATGGATGTCGAGCTGCCGCGGCGTAACGCCCTGCTTGCGGAAGGCTTCGATCAGGCCGCGCGCATAGAACAGTCCCTTGCTGATGCCGGCCGCCGTCTCGGCGGAATGAATGTCGTACACCACCTTGTAATGCGCGTGTGGATCGACATTAACCAGCGTCCGCGTCGACAGCGCGGGTTCCAGTGTCTGCGCGATCGCTGGCGCTGCCAGCCCCAGCATGCAGCCGATCACACAAAGGAATTTCCTGCGGTTCATGATGACCTTTCCCAACCTATGGAACATTCGGGCTCAACGCCCGTTCGAGACCCGATTATCGCGCCCCATGCACGTCCATGCTGGTCTTTGTGCCCGGATCAGAACCAGAACGACGTGTCCTTCATCAGAAATTCCACATGCGGCATGTAGTGGGAACCATCGCATGAAAACGTCACGCTCACCATGCCGTTGAAAATATTGATCGAGGCCATGCGCAGATAGAAAGTCGGATCGGTAAGCCGCAAGGCCTGCATCGTACCGAGTATCCGGTTGATGTCGCCCGGCGGAATGGTCGCATCGACGGGATACGGACGCGAGGGATAGATCAGGCAGATATCCGGGTCGCTCAGGGCATCCGCGTCCAGAATGCGATAGCGGAACGGATCGTCCACGGTCCAGATCGTCGCCTGGCTGCTGGAAAAATGAATCTGGCATTGAAACATGCCGCGTTGCGTCAACAATTCCTCGAGAATCGACAGGGCCTGATCCAGATTGCCATCCATCGGACTTTCCACCCGGCACTGCTGAAATACGGTGCCGCGGATCGCCGGATCGCCTTTCACCTGCCGCCAATATCCGGGCTCCTCATAGAGCGCCGACGTCACCGGCAGATTGCGCAAGTCGAAGTCGGCCCCGAGATAGCCCAGGGTCCGGCTGTCCCGGCTCACGACCTGCAGCGCAGTCAGCGATGGGCGGTGCCGGTTCAGGCCGATGTAGGCATCTGAGAGCAGAAACCCCCACACCGGCACCGCCTCCTTCATGTAGGGACGTTGCGAGCGGTCGCGTCCGAGGTAACCTGGCTCGACCCCATGCTGGCCGACGTTGTTGCAGACCTGAACTCCATCGACCCCGACGCAATAAAGGAAAGAACAATGCGGGATGTCGTCAAAGTGCGTGACGAGAACGGCATCCAGCGCCTCGCCATCGCCCCATGCCGGTGCGCAATGCCCGGCCAACTGCGCCAATGGCTCGCGCAGGATGCGGGCCAGTTCTTCACGTTGCAGGTAGATGCTGTCTTTCCATGAGTTTTTCATGAAGTGTCCACCTCCTCCAGGGAAACGGCATGCCTGTCCTCGACACAAGCAAAGTCGATGCCCATGACGAGCGGGCAGCCACTTGGATAGGGGGCGGTCGGCAATAGTTCAGCGGGGCGGCCAGCATCGCCGGGCGGGAATCCGGCGCCAGCGACGCGCCTGTCAGGACTCGGCGATGCGCCGGGCGATATGGGCCAGAGCCTCCTCCACCTGATCGATCAGAATCAGGCACAGGTCACCCGGCTTCAAGTGCGACAGGGCGATATCGATGGCCAGAAATTCGCCGGTGATTTCGGTGATGTCACGCGTGCGCGGGGCGTCGCGCAGACCTTCGCGCAGCAGAGCCAACACCTCGCCTTCGGCACGCCCGCGCTGGCACTGGTCCTGATAGAGAATGGCCTCGTCGAATGCCGCACCCAGGGCACGGGTCTGTTCGCGGATATCCTCGTCCCGCCGGTCGCCCGCACCACTGATCACGACGATCCGGCGTTGCGCCGGCAGCGCGTCCACCGCCCTGACGAGGGCGAGGATGGCATCGGGGTTGTGGCCATAGTCGGCGATGAGCGTGGCACCACGGTAATCGAACAGGTTGAAGCGGCCCGGGACGTTCTGCGCCGTACTGTCGAAACTGTGCAGGCCGCGTCGGATGAGGTCCCAGTCCAGCTCCAGCGCCCAGGCGGCAGCCGTGGCCGCCATCGCATTCTCGATCTGGAAACGGATGGTGCCGCCGCGCGTCAGCGAGATCTCCGCCAGCGGCAGGCGTTGCTCGCTGTCGCCCAGCGCCGCCACGAGGCAGTCTCCGTCCAGGTAGACCACCCGATGTCCCTGTGCACGATGGGCCGCGATGATGGGATGATGTGACTCGCCGGCGAAGAAGATGATCGATCCCGGACAATGGATCGCCATCTCGACGCATTTGGGATCGCAGGCATTGAGAACTGCCATGCCATCCGGTGCAACGTTCTGCACCACGACCTGCTTGAGCACGGCGAGATCCTCCACCGTGGTGATGAAGTTGAGGCCGAGATGGTCGCCCATGCCGATATTCGTCACCACCGCGACCTTGCAGCGGTCGAACGCCAGACCCTCGCGTAACAGCCCGCCGCGGGCAGTCTCCAGCACCGCCGCGTCGACATCCGGATGCATGAGGATGTTGCGTGCACTTTTCGGGCCGCTGCAGTCGCCGGTGTCGATGCGCCGTCCCTGCACATACACACCGTCCGTCGCCGTCATGCCGACGCGCTTGCCGGCAAGCGTCAGAAAATGGGCGATCAGGCGCACGGTCGTGGTCTTGCCGTTGGTGCCGGTCACCGCCACGACGGGAATGCGTCCATCCTCGCCGGGCGGGAACAAGGCCGAGACGATGGTCTCGCCCACCGGCTGCCCCTTGCCATAGGAAGGCATGAGATGCATGCGCAGACCCGGCGCCGCGTTGACCTCGACGATCCCTCCGCCCTGTTCTTCAAGCGGCTTGTGCACGGTCTGGCAGACCGCATCGACGCCGCAGATGTCCAACCCGATCATCTGCGCGGCTTCCACCGCGCGGGCCGCCACGTCGGGATGGACATCGTCGGTCACATCGGTCGCCGTGCCGCCCGTGCTCAGATTGGCATTGTTGCGCAGGACGACCCGCTCCCCCATGGCGGGGATCGAGTCCGCATCCAGGCCGTGCACAGCCAGACGGGCCATGGCGATATCGTCGAGGCGGATTTTGGTCAGGGACGTGGCATGGCCTTCGCCGCGGCGCGGGTCGCTGTTCACCTGCGCGACGAGTTCGCGCACGGTATGGACGGCATCGCCGATCACATGCGGCGGTTCGCGGCGAGCGGCGGCGACCAGACGGTTGCCGACCACGAGCAGGCGGTAGTCATGGCCTGGAATGAAGCGCTCGACCAGGACTTCCTCGCTGATCGCCGCCGCGGCACCATAGACCGCCATGAAGTGTTCCCGCGTCAGGATGTTGACCGTCACCCCTTTGCCCTGATTGCCGTCGCGCGGCTTGACCACCACCGGCAGACCGATCTCGCAGGCGGCCGCCCAGCCTGCCTCGGCATCGGTCACGATCCGCCCGAGCGGTACCGGCACGCCCGCAGCCTCCAGCAGCGTCTTGGTGAGATCCTTGTCCTGGGCGATCGCCTCGGAAATGGCGCAGGTCGTATCCGTCTCGGCAGCCTGGATACGCCGTTGGCGGCTTCCCCAGCCAAACTGCACCAGGCTGCTCGCCGTCAGCCGCCGGTAGGGAATGCCGCGCGCGACGGCGGCCTGGACGATTGCACCGGTACTGGGACCGAGGCGAACGTCTTCGTCCAGTTCCCGCAGGCGCGCCAGGGCGCCCTCCAGATCGAACGGGGTATCGTCGTGCGCGGCCCGGCACAGCGACTCGGCCAGTTCGAGCGCAAGTCGTCCGACTGCCTCCTCGGTATATTCGAAGACAAGCTGGTAGATTCCCGCCTCGACCGTGGGCGACGTGACGCAGAAACTGACCGGGCAGCCAGCCTGCGCCTGCAGGCCGAGCGCGGCAAACGCCAGCGCATGCGCCACGGAAATATCATCCTCCTGACCGATCGGACGCATCGGACCAATTTCCGGAAAACGCGCCCGCAAGCGCGCCTCGAACCCGTTGATCGAGTCGATCAACCGCTCCTCGGGCGCACACTGCGCCAGTGCCTCGATGGCCGTGTGTCGGCTCCAGAGATTGGGCCCGCGCAGTGCCCGGATGCGTGATATTTCCATGAACGCCGTTCCTGTTGGGTATCCCGTGGCAGGCTCGCCCTGCCGGATCGTATTCCTAGTAGTTGGTCTGGATCGCAGGGGTGGGCAACGACACGCAGGTATCCATTGCCGCACGAATCAGTTCCGGCGGAATATCAAGCGCCAGCGCCACCCCCACTGCAGCGAGAACGTACAGGGGCTGGAGCAGCGGCTTTCCATTCATGGCTGGGTGCAAGGCCGCCAGGCTGAAGAGCGGCGTCTCGCCCGTGGCGCCCGCGACGACCACATGGTTGTCGCGGAGAAACAGGGCCCGGCCGCCGCCTGCACAGTGCGCATCGATCACCGGCAGCCCAGGCTCGAGGGCATAGAACAGCACCGTCCCGTCGCACAGCGAGGCCAGTTCGGCCACGGCCGGGTCGCCCGCATGCAGAACCGCCACCCCGTCAGGCAGCACCAAGTCAACCTGGGTGCGCATGACCGTGACCATCTGTCCGGGTTCGCGAATGTAGTACTCCGCGAGCGAGGCATCCTTCTGCAGGTCGGTCACCACGCCGACCTGGCAGCGGTCATAAGCATAGCCCTCCTGGAGGATCGAACGGGCATCGTGCTCGAAGACGGCGGCATCCACGCCCCGGTTCATCAGCAACTGCCGGCCCGCACGCCAACTAGCACAATTGCCCGGCTTGACCTGGCGCAGCCCAAGATAAAGCCCGTCACGACAGGCCAGACCCGTGCGCTTGCCGGTACAGGCAATCAGCTGGGCGACCACATGGGCGATGGAGGCGCCCCCCTGCGAACCGCTGATGCCGACGATGAGAATGCGGCCGCTCTCCCCATCGGGAAACAGATGGTCGACGATGGCGCGGCCCACCGGACGCGGGGTGCCTTCGGCGGGCTTGAGGTGCATGAGCAGTCCCGGTCCCGCGTTCACTTCGACGATGGCGCCGCCCTGTTCTGCCAGTGGCCGGGAAATGTCTTCCGCCACCATGTCGATCCCCGCCACGTCGAGTCCGACCATCCGCGCGGCAAGGACGGCCGTTTCCACCACATCGGGGTGGAGCGTGTCGGTGACGTCGAAGGCGACGTTGCCATTGCGCTGGATCAGGATGGTCTGCCCTGCTGACGGGACGTCGGTTGGCGCAATCCCCTGGCGTGCCAGTTCGAGGCCCACCGCCAGGTCTTCGTCGATCAGGATCCGGTTGAGCGGGTAGTCTTCCGTCGTGCCGCGCCGTGGATCGGTATTGAGCTGGCTGTCGATCAGCTCGGCGATGGTCGAGCGGCCATCGCCCTTCACCCAGGCCGCCTCGCCGCGCGCCGCCGCGACGACGCGCGGGCCGACCACCAGCAGCCGGTGCTCGTTGCCCGGCACATAGCGCTCGACGATGACCTCGCTTCCCTCCGCCAGGGCCAGCCGATAGGCCCGTTCGACATCCTCCCGGGTGGTGAGGTCGAGGGACACGCCCCGGCCATGGTTGCCGTCCACCGGCTTGATCGCGACCGGCAGGCCGATCTCCTCCGCGGCGTCCCAGGCATCTTCCAGGCTGTCGACAATACGGCCGTCCGGGACGGGCACCCCGCAGGACTTCAGCAGGCGCTTGGTCAAGTCCTTGTCGCTTGCGATGCTTTCTGCGATCGCGCCCGTCATGTCCGTCTCAGCTGTCCAGATGCGGCGTTGACGGGCACCGTAGCCCAGCTGGATCAGGTTGCCTTCGGTCAGGCGAATGGACGGGATATGGCGGCTGGCCGCGCCATCGACGATACAGGCCGTGCTCGGCCCCAGGCAGCGCCGGTCTGCGAGATCGCGCAGACGCGACACAGTGCCCTCGACATCAAACGGGCGATCCTCGATGGCGGCCATCAGCAGGTCGCGCCCCGCCTGCAGGCAGGCGCGGCCGACCTGTTCGTTGCGTGTGCGTACCACCATCTTGTAGATGCCGCGTTCGGCCGTCTCGCGCGCCTTGCCAAAGCCGACTTTCATGCCGGCCAGGTTCTGCAGCTCGATCGTGATGTGTTCGAGAATATGGGCCGGCCAGGTTCCTTCGCGCAGGCGCAGCAGGAAACCGCCGCGCTCGCCGACGCCGCAGCGGTGCTCGATCAGGCCGGGCAGCCAGCCGGTCAGGCGCTCGTACAGCCCGGGAAGGGTATTGGAGGGCGAATCCTCGAGATCGCCGATGTCGACCCAGGCCTCTAGCACAGGCCGGTAGGTCCAGATATTCGGCCCGTCCAGATGCATGACGCGCAGGAATTCGATGGTTTTTCTGTTCACGACGCACGACGTCCGTACCGGACGATGAGGTGAAATGCGGCAGGCATGGAAGGGCGGATCGGGACGCTGGGGCTTCGCCGGAAAAGATGGTTGTTTGCTACGTTCAGGTTACACGGAACCACGCCGCGCAGCATACAATAAACGCCGCTTTGCCGGGGGCTGGTCGGATGCCGATACACAGGAAAAAATGAAAAAAAATTATTGCCGCGCCTGCGGGTATGCCCTCCCCCGGGGCGACGCCATTCATCCATGACCCGTACACCCCCTCCCCTCCCTGGCGCCGCTGCAGCCTGGCAAGCCGATCTGGACGCGCAACTTGCGCCCGGCGAGCCGGTCGTGGCCACCCTGGAGCCCAATCTCGACGCCCATCTGGCGTTTGCCGCAGGCCGGCTGGTCCTGACCGACCGGCGCCTATTGGCCCGGTCGGCGGGCGACACCGGCTGGGCAGACTGGCCGTTGCGGCCAGGGCTGTCCCTGCAGCATCACGACCATGCCGGCGTGGGCACACTGGAACTCCACGACACGAGCTCGCGCCTGGCCAGCTGGCGCTTCACGCTGGCGCATAACGGGGCCGCGTTGCGGCTGGCCGACCGTTTTACGGCGGAATTGGCAGCCCACCTCTCTGGCCAGCCGGTGCCTGCCCCGGATGAAAGCCTCTGCCCCACCTGCGGGACGCCACTGCCGCCCGACCAGTCGGAATGCCTCCTGTGCAGCCGCGAACTGCACGAGGCGCCGTCGACCTGGACCCTGTTCCGGCTGTGGCGCTTTGCCGGACCCTACCGGGGCCAGCTCCTGGCCGGATTCCTGCTGACCCTGGCCGCCACCGGCGCCACGCTGGTGCCGCCCTACCTGACCATGCCCCTGATGGACAAGGTACTGATTCCCTACCAGAACGGCCAGCCGATCGACACCGGAGTCGTGGCCCTGCTGCTCGCCGGCCTGCTCGCCTCGGCCCTGCTGGCATGGGGACTCGGCTGGGCCCGCACCTACATCCTCGCGCTGGTGAGCGAACGCATCGGCGCCGACCTGCGCACCACCACCTACGAACACCTGCTGCGCCTCTCGCTGGAGTACTTCGGCGGCAAGCGCACCGGCGACCTGATGGCGCGCATCGGCTCGGAAACCGACCGCATCTGCGTCTTCCTGTCGCTGCATCTGCTCGATTTCGCGACCGACGTGCTGATGATCGTCATGACGGCGGCGATCCTGTTCTCGATCAACCCGGCGCTCGCGCTCGTCACTCTGCTGCCACTGCCCTTCATCGTCTGGATGATCCACGTCGTGCGCGACCGGCTGCGCACCGGCTTCGAGAAGATCGACCGCGTCTGGTCGGAGGTCACCAACGTGCTGGCCGACACCATTCCCGGCATCCGCGTGGTCAAGGCCTTCGCCCAGGAAAAGCGCGAGGCGCAGCGCTTCCGCGAGGCCAACCGCCACAACCTGGCCGTCAACGACCGCCTCAACAAGACCTGGTCGCTCTTCTCCCCCACCGTCACCCTGCTCACCGAGGTCGGCCTGCTGGTGGTGTGGGCCTTCGGCATCTGGCAGATCGCTCACGACCAGATCACGGTCGGCGTGCTCACCGCCTTCCTCGCCTACATCAGCCGCTTCTACAGCCGCCTCGACTCGATGAGCCGCATCGTCTCGGTGACGCAGAAGGCCGCGGCCGGCACCAAGCGCATCTTCGACATCCTTGACCACGTCTCCAGCGTTCCCGAGCCTGCCCGGCCGGTGCATCTGCCCCAGGTGCAGGGCCGCATCGAGATCCGCGACGCGTTCTTCCGCTACGGCAACCGCAGCGTGATCCGTGGCCTCAGCCTGGATATCCGGCCCGGGGAAATGATCGGCCTCGTCGGCCACAGCGGCTCGGGCAAGAGCACCCTGGTCAATCTCATCTGCCGCTTCTACGACCTGTCGGAAGGCGCGATCCGTCTCGATGGCGTCGACATCCGTTCCCTGCCGGTGGCGGAGTACCGGCGGCACATCGGCCTCGTCCTGCAGGAGCCTTTCCTGTTCTTCGGCACCATCGCCGAGAACATCGCCTACGGCAAGCCCGATGCCGGCCGCGCGGAAATCGTCGCCGCCGCGCGCGCCGCGCATGCCCATGAATTCATCCTGCGCCTGCCGCACGGCTACGACTCGCTGGTGGGCGAACGTGGCCAGGGCCTCTCGGGCGGCGAGCGCCAGCGCATCTCGATCGCCCGGGCGCTGCTGATCGACCCGCCCATTCTCATCCTCGACGAGGCCACCTCGTCGGTGGACACCGAGACCGAGAAGGAAATCCAGAAGGCGCTCGACAACTTGGTGCGCGGTCGCACCACGATCGCCATCGCCCACCGCCTGTCCACCCTGCGCCAGGCCGACCGGCTGGTCGTCATGGATCGCGGCCGCATCGTCGAAGTCGGCAACCACGATGACCTGATGGCGCGCGAAGGTCACTATTACCGCCTATACCAGGCCCAGGCCCGCAACGTCGACACCGACCTGGACGAACTGCCCACGGCCAGCGCCGAGGCCAAGCCCCCTATGCCGAAGTGACCCGTCATGACACCCGTTCCCTTCCAACTCACCCGCGACCCGCATGGCCGGCTTCTGCTGACGGCTCCTGACGGCAGCGAGCATGCAGGCGTGCAGCCCGTGCGTGCTTTCCCCCTCGCTGCGCCGGCGGAAGGCATTGCATTGATGGGCACGGACGGCCACGAACTGGCCTGGATCGACCATCTGGACGACGTGCCCGACGTGACGCGAAAACTGATCGAAGCCGAACTGGCCAGTCGCGAATTCATGCCGGAGATCCACCGGCTGCGGCAGGTCTCCACGTTCGCCACGCCCAGCACCTGGACGGTCGAGACCGACCGCGGCGAGACCCGCTTCATTCTCAAGGGCGAGGAAGATATCCGCCGCCTCGGCGCAGCCGCCCTGCTCATCAGCGACAGTCACGGCGTGCAGTACCTGATCCGCGACCTGTCCAGACTGGACAAGACCAGTCGCCGGCTGCTCGACCGCTTCATGTAATCCCGAACAAGGCCGGCACTTCCCATGACCCGCATCCACGTTTTCCGCGGCGGCATCCTGATCCAGGTACAGGATGCCGCCAACCTGGCCGTCGCTCGCCGCGATTTCCTCACCTATCTCGCCTCGCTGGAACTCGATGGTCAGGTCGAGACCTGCCAGGAAGGCCTCGACCTCCGTTTCTACCTGCCGTCGAATCTCACACAGGCATGGGCGCCCGACTTCGACACCAGCCGATTGTCCGAGCACCTCCATCTCGATCCTGTGGCCCGCGTCGGCGACCTGGAGCGGGAAATCCTGGCGGCCATGCTGCTGGGACCGGTGGCCTTCGTGTTTCCCAGTGCCGCCGAGGCCATGTCGGCCATCCATATCCGCCGCAACATCGTCCAGGCCGCGCGCCGGACGGCACTCGATTTCCACACTACCGAGGCCGAGCGCCCCGAGGATTACTGGACCTACGTCGAGGACAAAGGCTTCACCATCCTGCCGGGCCGATCGCTGATCGAAGGTCTGGTGAAGGCCACCCAGCCCGACGTGTCCGGCCAGCTCTACGCGTTTTCCTGCTATCGGGCGACCGAATACGTCATTCTGCTGGGCCTGGCCCAGGAACTGGCCGCCCGCAACCCCGCATTGCTGCATCGTTTGCAACTCCAGTGGGAGAGCCGGCCCATCATGTCCGGGCAATTCCACGATGTTTTCCTGCATGAATACGGCGCCATGGAAACCCCGTTGCCGCCGAAATACTATGTCCCGGGCGATCGTCTCTGGTTTCGCAACCCCGACGAACGCTCCGCCGATGTAACCGGCTATGAAGGCTCATGGGTGTTCTATCTCGGAGACGGCCTGTTCAGTAATTTCTGGAAACGCGACCAGCCGTTCAGCCTGACGACGAAATGCCTGGAAATCTATCACTGGCGGCATGGCGTCTACGTTGACGAACACGGCGAGCCGCAGATGGACGAAGGCCTCGTCGAGGCGCGGGTCCGCGCCTCGCTGAACGACCCGGCAGACAAGGCGTACATCCTGCAACGCATGCTGCGGCTGCGCGATCCCAAAGGGATCTATCAGGAAGGGGGCTGCATCGACACGTCCCGGGAATACCCTCGCTGCATCCATCCCGCCACCGCAGACATTCGGCTGCCCGAGCGGCCCGTCGGACGCTGGGAGAAATTCTTGCGCCTGCTGCGCGCCCGCACCCGTCTCAAGGTTGCCATCTGCGTCAGCCTGCCCCTTCTTGCGCCCAGCCACCACGCTGCAGCCGCCCACTCCCTTTCCGAGGAAATTCGCGAAGTCTGCCACGTGGAACAATTCGTCCGGATCGAAACCGACCTGGCCGCCTATCTGGGCATCCACTCCAGGTAATTCCAGGGCCGGGCATGCCTGGCCCCTACTGGTAGATCTGCCCGCCGTGTTTGATCCAGCCGGAAGCATGGCGCCCCTGCGGGTCGTGGTGCGTCCAGTGGATCACGCCGCCCTTCGGGTTCCATTCATACTCGCCGTAAAAGGCTACCGTATCCCCTGCTTGCAATGTCTCGATGCGCGGCGCCAGATCGATGTTGTGCGCGATCAGCAGCGTACGGCCGGATGCCAGCCGCAGGATGAAACGCTGATGCCGGCTGCCGCTGGCGTCATCCGGCAGCTGCTTCACCACCGTCCCCTGTCCGGCCACTTGCAGGTTGCCGATGTGATGCGTGAATGCATGTTCGAGGACGGCATCGCTGCCATCTTGCTCCGCCTGTGACACGTCGTGCGAAGCCGTGGCCTCGCGGCCGCCCGACGGATGGAGGTCCGGGGCAAACGTGAAGTAGGCGGCGACTGCGAGCGCGGCGATCAACAGGAGTCTGTTCATTCCTACTCGACGCGGTTGCGGCCATTGCGCTTCGCGCGGTACAGCGCATCGTCGGCGCGGCCGAGTAGCGCCGACGCGGATTCGCCCGTCTGGTACATGGCGACGCCGAAACTGGCCGTCACGCGCCCCACACGCTCGAATACGTTTTGTGCCAGCGACCGGCAGATCCTGCCTGCAACCAGATGGGCGGCTTCGAGATCGGTCTGCGGCAGCAATACCGCGAACTCCTCCCCACCCCATCTCGCCAGCGTATCGATGTGGCGCAACTGTCCCTGGATATGCTGCGCCACCCCACGCAGCACGATATCGCCCTGGTTGTGCCCCCAGGTGTCGTTGACCTGCTTGAAACGGTCGATGTCGACGATGAGCACCGAAAACGGCACCGTGGGCAGGCGGCTGTGCCGCTCCTGTTCGGAGAGCAACAATTCCTCGAAGCGTGTCCTGTTGGCCATCCCGGTCAGGGGGTCGGTCGCGGCGATTTTCTCCAATCGTGCCGTCTTGTTTTCCAGCACATGGATGATTTCGCGCAGCTCCCGCGCATGGTGGTGCATCAGCTCGGCCCACCGGCTATAGGCCACGCCGATGAGATCATGCTGGGTGATGATGCCGATCAATTCCCGGCTTCGCGGGTCTTCCACCACCAGCCGCTTGAAATTCAGGTCGCGCATGGCCGCCACCGCCTCGCCCACGGTCAGGTCGCAGGTCACGGTACGGAGCGGAATGGACATGTGTACATGCACCGGGTCCATCAGCGCCACCTCGTCATGCAGCAGGCGGATGGCATCGCGCGTCGTCACGATGCCGACTCCCACGCCCTGCTCGGTCACGACCACCGCATCGTCCTGATCGACCAGACAGGTCAGCACGTCGCCGATCGGCGTGTCATGCGGCATTTTCTTGACCTCGTGGCGACGCAGCAGATCGCGCAATTGTTGGCGCTGCAACATGGTCTGCGGATCGAGGCTGGCGAGAATATCGGTGTTCGAGACGATGCCGAACAGCTTGTTCGACTCGTCGATCACCGCCGCGTAGCCATGTGCGTCGTCGAACAGCTCGATCACATCCAGCAGATTGCTCCCCTTGGCGATGTAGGGAAGGGTGTGGTAGCCCGCGTCGCCGATCGTGGTATCGAGCCCCAGCTGCGAGAAGCGGAGCCGCACCACATCGGACGCAGTCAGCAACCCGTAGCCGCCCGGTTCCTCTTCCACCACCACGTTGCGCACCTTGTGCTGCGACATCTTCTGCAACGCATGGCGGACTGCAACGCGGGGCGGCACGCTCACGATGTCGGTCGTGGCCAGTTCGTCGATCAACGGAAAAAGCATCTGTTTCGCTCCAAATCTGCCCTCAGCCGTGAAACCCGCCAGACTGGGTTGTCGTTCTCGGCGTGGCCTTCATGATCGGGGCCCATCAATCCCGACGCAGCTTAGTGTTTTTCCTTCCGGCAAAAGACCGGAACGTCCGCTCATACCTCAGCCCCGCGAGGGCGGCAGACTGACAATGACGGCGCCCCCCTCCTTCTTGTCCACCACCAGTACGCCTTTTTTGTGCGCATCGTCCAGGATTTTTCCAAATGCGCTGTAGCCGTATTCCGATTCGCTGAATCCCGGACGGATCCGCTTGATGGTGCTCTTGATCAGCGACGCCGAGATGGAACCCTCGCCGCCGCGCTCCGCCACCAGTTGCTCGACCGTACCCACCACGAGTTCGATCGCCTGGTTCTTCTTGTCCTCGGCAGTCGGCTCGACCATTCCTGCGGCCCGCCCTTCGTCAGCCGCAACCGGTTTTTCCACCGTCGGCCGGGTACGCCGTCGGGTCGGATTCTTGGGTGTGCTGACGACCGTTTCCTTGGCCGGTACTGTCGGCGCCGGCTTTCTGGCAGGCGCTTTCGGCGGCGCCTTGATCTGTGCCAGATCCTCGTAAAAGATGAACTCGTCACAGTTGCCGATCAGCAGCGACGAGGCCGAACCGCGCACCCCGATGCCGATCACGCTCTTGCCGTTCTCCTTCAGTTTGGAAATCAGCGGCGAGAAATCCGAGTCCCCGCTGATGATCACAAAGGCATCGATGTGCGATTTGGTATAGCAAAGGTCGAGCGCATCGACCACCATGCGGATGTCCGCCGAGTTCTTGCCCGACTGCCGCACATGCGGGATCTCGATCAGTTCGAAGGCCGCCTCGTGCATGTCGCGCTTGTATTCCTTGTAGCGGTCCCAGTCGCAGTAGGCCTTCTTCACGACGATGCTGCCCTTGAGCAACAGGCGCTCGAGCACCGGGCGAATCTTGAACTCGGGATAGCTGGCTTCCTTGATGCCGATCGCCACGTTCTCGAAATCACAAAATACGGCAATGTTGCGGATATCCGGTGTGGCCATCGTTCTTCCTTTCCAGATCATTCGATCGTGCATTAGCCCCCTTCTCGCGAGGGAGCGACGAATTGCTTATCGCCTCGCCGGACTGCGGGACAATGCGTTCCGGTTCTGCTGGTTTCGTGCGATCCGGTAGGCATCGACGATCCCGATCGCCCAGCAGCCTGCCAGCACCAGCGAGGCCACCGTAACGACGAGACTGCCCGGGCCATTCGACGTCTGTGTGACCAGTTCCGATAACCGGCCGACATCGACCGCTGCGCCTTCGGATGCCAACTGATCGAGAACCAACGACGCCTGCTGCATCGCCCGGTCCACGAAAACCCAAAGGCACACAAGGCTGATCGCGATCAAGGCGAGTCCGCGCGGATAGTGTTTCAGATAGAGATGACCGGCGCCGGGCAATACGAGTGCGGACAGCAAGACGGCGGTCGTCGACCGGCTCATCGTGCCGCACTTCCGGACCCGCACGGCTGATCACGCACCCAGTCCGGGCCGTCACTTACCGCGCGATCAGGATGCCTTCTTGCCGAATGCATCATCGACGTGGCGCGTGCGCAGTCGTCCGTTTCGTCCAGGCGGCCGCCACGCGGCCGGTTCGATTCGATAACGTTCCGATGAACATGAACTCCTCCTCCATTATTTTTTATGCGGGAAATAGTATTGGAAGCGCGGCCATTCCGCCATTGTTTATTCGAGGCCAGCCGGCCCCATAAAAAAAAGCGTGGGCACTTGCCGCCCACGCTTGCCTGCCACCTGCCTGACGACTCAGGACTGGAAGCGGTGATGCCCGCGTGCCCGCATGGGATCGGGCATCGCCTCGGCATCGAACACCTTTTGCTGCTCGGGGTTCAACTGGGCATAGAACGCCTTGATGGCCTGGTTGCGCTCCAGCATTCGGGTGCGGCGCGCATCCGACAGGGCCATCATCTTGTCCAGGCGTTGCGGCGTGCTCAGCTTTTCAAATTCGTCCCGCATGGCCTGGCGATCGGCACGTGCATGACGCATGCCAGGCTGGGTGGCATGGGTGAAGGTGTCCCAAGCGGCTTCCTGTTCAGGACTCAGCTTGAGTTTTTCCTTCAACTCGGATAGATGCTCGGCTCGCCGCGCTTCCCACTTGGCGTGGATTTTCTGGCCCTGCCGGGCATCGCAGCCGTCCTTGCCGGCAGGCCCGCCCGCCGTCATGGCGAAAGACGATGCCGCCAGAATGCCGCTGCCGGCGATCAAACCCACCATCAATGCACGTTTGGTAAAAGAACCCGGGATCAGTTTCATTGCGCTCTCCTTCAGAAAGATTGTCAGGAAACCGGCCCGAAGCAGGCCGGCATGAAACGCATTCTGGGACGGCGATGTATCCCCGGGATGTCGGAGACCCGTGACTATGTAACGAGTTGTAACCGAATGTAACCTGGCCTGCCCGGCTGCTTGAAGTTCAATCGGCATGCGCTAGGTTTCAAGCTCGAACACCCGCGTACCCGGCACGCACGTCCCTGTCAGCAGGCTGGGTGGCGGGCACCGCATCCACGATGCTGACCAGGAGAAACCCATGCACAGGAAGTCTTCTATCGCACTGCTCGCCGCGCTCCTACTCTCCGGATGTGTCGTAGCCCCCTCGCACCGGGGACCCGAATGGGTCGTGGCGCCCGCACTGCCGCTGGTGGTCGAGTTGGGCGTCGAGCCCTACTACTACCACAATGGCTTTTTCTATTACTACCACGATCAACGGTGGAGCTATTCGCACGAACGAACAGGCCCCTGGAGAGAGCTGCCGCGGGACCGTTATCCCCGGGAGATCCGATACAGAGGCCGCGATGGTGGAGGCGAGCGGGACCGCGATCATGACGACCGCAGGCGGGATTAGCGCCGCCTGCCTGGCGCCCGCCGGGAGACAGGCCTGAGCGTCAGCGCCGGCGCCGGTTCCTGAGCATCGCCCACAAGGTCTGCTCACCCAAGGGCCGGTCGCCATGGTCGATTTTCAGGCTGGCGCGCAGATCGCTACCGAAGGCCGGATCGTAGCGCCAGTGGACCAGGGCCACGATCAGCAGGCTGATCGCCGCGCCGACAGCCGCCACCGCCATGTCCTTCTGCGCATCCCATATATCCCCCTGCGCGCCGAGGAAGGCGAGGCCTGCCGACGGATCGACCCGGACGGCCACCAGCCACTCGATGATCTCGTAGGCGCCCGAAAAAGCCAGCACCAGTTCGAACGGGAACCAGTACGACCACAGTCCGCGCACCTTTGCCACGCGCATGAAGACCTCGCGTAACGGATAGGCCAGCAGCAGGCCGAAGCTGAAGTGCACCAGCCGGTCGTACATGTTGCGGCTCGCCCCGACCCACTGTTGAAGCGTATAGCCGAATGGCACCTCGGCATAGGTGTAGTGCGACCCCACCACATGCATCAGCATGAAGACGGTGATCAGCGTGTAGGAGAGGTCGGATAGCCTGAAATAGCGTGCGGTCAGCAGGATGAGCGGCACGAAGACGAATACCAGGTAATTCTCCAGCAGCCAGTCGTGCGGATACGTCGGCCCGATGGCAGCCCATCCCCAAACGAGCGCAAATAGACCCAGCAACAAGGCGTGGTAGCGCGTCACGTCGCGAGCCGCCAGACGAGCTTGCCTGCGACGAACCGTACATTGCGCCACACAGGTTTTCGCATCATGGGGATATCCGGCTGCGCTACGGCTTCAGTAGGAAAGCCTGGAATCCTCCATGAAACCTGCCCGATGTTCAACTACCGCCCTCTGGTCTTACAGGGAACAGGAACACCTCAAGATTCGACTGTTTATCCAAGGGCACACTATCCTCTTGTCATGACAGACTTCCTGACAACTGTGTCACAGTCGCACACACATGAAACCGGATCGCATTAAGAATCATATAGATACAAATCGGCATGAAACATGCTTTGGAGATATGCAAAACCCTGTCCGTGTACAGCGGATAAACAATCGATCCCATCCATGGAGGACCCCTATGACACGCATGACCGGCCTGTTCCGCATCGTAGCGGCCGTACTCTGCCTGACGCTAGGCAACGCCAATGCAGCCGATGACGCCCCGCCTCATCCCTCGCCTGAAGCAACCAGCGATCACCCCAGCCAACCCAGCACAAAGGAGGATGCCCACAACGCCTCATCTACATCCAAGAAGAGCAGTGCCACCCACGAAGAACCGGAATGCGACTAGATCGACCCATCACATATTCCGCATCACTTTAGGAGACAACATGAAGCTTCGCGCGCTAATCGCCACCTCTACCCTTTTCGCCGCGCTTGCGGTGCCCATGGCCGCCAGCGCCCTGGACGTGAACATTGCCGCCGATCTGGCCTCCGTCGAGGTCATGCACGGCGACCAGAAAGTCACGATCATGCGCAATCAGGATCAGAAGAACACCGTCAATCCAGATTTCGCCAAGACCTCGCGCAAGTGCCCGCCCTTCTGCATTCAACCAGGCGAAATCGCACCGGGAGTCGAGACCATCGGCGAGCTTGAAATCATTCACTACCTGAAAAAAATGAGCGACGGCGACAAGTCCATCCTGGTGGTCGATTCGCGCACGCCGGACTGGGTGGAAAAGGGCACGATACCGGGTTCAGTCAACATTCCCTGGGACAAGCTCAACATCGGCAAATCCGACCCCATTACGGTCCAGGAAATCCTCGAGAAGCAGCTTGGCGTGAAGAACCAGGACGGCTTCTATATGTTCGACAACGCCAAGACGGTCGTCATGTTCTGTAATGGCCCCTGGTGCGGACAATCTCCCACCAACATCAAGGGCCTGCTGAAAATCGGCTATCCCGCGCACAAGATCAAGTGGTACCGCGGCGGTATGCAGGACTGGGAAGTATTGGGCCTGGCTACCGTCAAACCGGTGAAATAAGGAACGGGCTGATCGAAAAATGAAACGGGGCGCATGCCCCGTTTTTATTTGAAATCTTGCCGGCCGGGCAAGCGGGCCGGGATGTCATCGTTCGAACACCAGGCTTTCCGAACGCGCCCCCAGATCCGTCAGGGCAGCGTTGATCGCATCCATGAAGGGCGGTGGGCCGCAGACGTAGAAACGCTGCGTGAAATCACTGACCATTTCTTCCAGAAACGCACGATCGACACGCCGGTTTTCATAGCCAGGCGCCGTGGCACCGGTACAGGTCAGGATGCAGCGCCCACCCAGCACATGGCGCAATTCCCTTTCGCAGATCACGTCGCGTGGGGCCTTGTTGGAAAAGATCAGGGTCTGCCTATCCAACTCCCCCTTGCCCGCCAGGTCGCGCAGGATGGCGAGAAAAGGCGTGATGCCTGCACCGCCGGCGATGAACACGCCAGGTCCTTCGTAGCGGATCGTGCCAAACGGCTCGGACATCAGGAGCTCGGCGCCCGGCTCCAGCTGGTGGAGCGCCTGGGTCACGCCCGCGTGGTCGGGATAGGCCTTGATGGTGAATTCGAGCACCCGGTCGTCGGCCAGTCCGGTGGGCGTGAACGGCCGGCCCTGCTCCCGCAGGCCGGGTCGGTTGACCGCCAGTTCCACCCCCTGGCCGGGCACGATGGAAAATCCTTCCGGCTTGCTGACGATGAAATGCTTCACGTCGTGGGTGACGAACTGGCTCATCAGCAGCGTGACGGTATGGTTCATTGCCCTATTTCTCCTGTGACATGCATGCCTGGCGTCCAGGTACGCGTCAAAACTGATCGGCCATCCAGCCATCCAGCAGGATGCAGGCCTCCCGCTTGGGCACCGGGGAATCTATTCCCTGCAGGGGCGTAAAGCAGAGGTAGGGGTTGCCGTCGCGATCCGTCAGGTTGCGCAGCGGCATGTCGCCCACGGTCTCGTAGCCGCGCGTGTCCATCAGGATGAACTGGTAGTCATCCCCCACGCTGACCTCCAGCCTGCCACCGTTGCCCTCCCCGTATTTTTCCCACCAGGTTTCCGGATCGGCGCCGTCGTAGAAAGGCAGCGTTTCGCCCATCCCGCCGCTCCGATGCCACGACATGATGGTCGGATCCTTCATCTGGTTCGCTTTCGCCGCTTCTTTCGCGAGCAGGCTGGCGGCCTGGAAGCCTTGGTCCGGGCCTTGATAGTCGATATGTACGTTTCTCATGGTGAACGTCTCCTGAGTTAATGGAACATCGGGGGAGGGCAGTACGGGATCAGCATGCAGCCTGTACTCATTTGTAGGCCAATACCCGACAAAAACAATCAGGAATTTCGCGTGCGGATTTGCCGTCCGCCAGCCGCCCCATTCGGACCGTACCGGCTTGCGGCTTCGTTGACGGCCCGGAGCGATTGGTCGATGATGGTTTTGGTCGACCTGCCTGTCCGAAATGCCGACACGATCCCATAAAAAAGGAGAATGCCATGCCGCAAACCAAGTTCCTGCTCGATGAATCCGAGATTCCCACCCACTGGTACAACATCGTCGCCGACATGCCCAACCGGCCGGCGCCGCCGCTGGGTCCGGACGGCAAGCCGATCGGCCCCGAGGCGCTGACGGCGATCTTCCCGATGAGCCTGATCGAGCAGGAAATGTCTGCGGAACGCTGGATCCCGATCCCGGAAAAAGTGCGCGAGATCTACCAGCTGTGGCGTCCCTCGCCGCTGTTCCGCGCCCATCGCCTGGAAGCGGCGCTCGGCACCCCGGCGAAGATCTACTACAAATACGAAGGTGTTTCGCCGGCTGGCTCGCACAAGGTCAACACCTCGGTGGCCCAGGCCTACTACAACGCCGAAGCCGGCATCAAGCGCATCGCCACCGAAACTGGCGCCGGGCAATGGGGCTGCTCGATGGCGCTTGCCGGGCAGATGTTCGGGCTCGAGGTGCGCGTGTACATGGTCAAGGTCAGCTACGGGCAGAAGCCCTACCGCCGCTCGATGATGCAGACCTGGGGCGCGGAAGTGTTCGCCAGCCCGAGCAGGGAAACCAACTCCGGCCGTGCTGCGCTGGCGGAAGACCCCGACAACCCGGGCTCGCTCGGCCTGGCGATTTCCGAGGCGGTGGAAGATGCCGCCTCGCGTGCCGACACCAACTACGCCCTCGGCTCGGTGCTGAATCATGTCCTGCTGCATCAGACCGTGATCGGAAGCGAAGAAGCAGTTCGAGAAGGCCGGCGATTACCCCGACATGATCTTCGCCCCCTGCGGCGGCGGTTCCAACTTCGGCGGCGCGGCCTTCCCCTTCTTCGCCGACAAGGCCGCCGGCAAGAACGTGCGCCTGGTCGCGGTCGAACCCGCCTCCTGCCCCACCCTGACGCGCGGCCACTACGCCTACGACTTCGGCGACACCGCCAAGCTCACGCCGATGATGCTGATGTACACGCTCGGTCACGACTTCATGCCGCCCGGCATCCACGCCGGCGGCCTGCGTTACCACGGCGACTCGGCGCTGGTGTCGCAGCTCTATCACGAGAAGCTGCTCGAAGCGGTGGCGGTGCACCAGCTCGCCACCTTCAAGGCGGGTGTCACCTTCGCCCGCGCCGAGGGCATCGTCCCGGCGCCCGAGTCCAACCATGCCATTGCCGCCTGCATCGACGAGGCCCTGCGCTGCAAGGCAAGCGGCGAACAGAAGACCTTGTTCTTCAACCTGTCCGGCCACGGCCACTTCGACATGGCGGCCTACGACAGCTACTTCAGCGGCAAGCTCGAAGACTTCGCCTATCCGGAAGAAGCGATCGAGGCTGCGCTCGCGCGCCTGCCGAAAGTGGGTTGATCGCCCGGTGACGTCCGGTACGGTCCGGACGTCGCCCAACCGGTTGTCGGCAAGCTATCGCTCCCACAAGCAGGCAGATAGAATCCTCCCGCCTTTACTGGAAAGGCGTTCATAGGGAGGAGTTGTTTTGAATAAGATCAATCTAGTCGTTTTAATATCTGCAACGATGCTGGGATCGGGCTGCGCTTCGATTGTTTCCGGCCAGAATCAGAGCGTCTCGGTGGAAACGCGCAGCAAGCAGGGCGAAGCTGTCATGAGCGCGAACTGCAAGCTCTCCAACAACAAGGGCACCTGGTTTGTCACAAGTCCAGGCTCGGTGACCGTCAGGCGCAGCTACGAAGATTTGCTGATCAACTGTGAGAAGGAAAACCAGGAGCCGGGGCTGGCCAGCGTGAAGTCGTCGACCAAGGCCATGGCGTTCGGCAACATCATTTTTGGTGGCGTGATCGGTGCAGGCGTCGACGTGGCAAGCGGCGCTGCGTATGACTACCCAACCATGATCACTGTCCTGATGGGCGAAAAAGTTACCATTGATGCGCCACCTGCGGACAAACCGGAGGGAACGCAACAGCCACAGGCTACAACTGGAGCCGTTTCAACCGTCGCAACAAGCGCCGCTCCTACGAACGAAGCCCATCCCTGAGGTCATGCATTCGGGCAGGGTTCATGCGGACCCTGCCCGTCAAACATCGCACTATCCACCGCCCCCAATCAGCGACGTCAATTCTGCGGCATCCTGCGCCGCCTTGCTTCCGCTATTGTTGTTTGGCCCGGCGCCCATTATTGTTCAGGTATGAAACCCAACTATCAGTACGAAAAACGGCAACGCGAGCTGGAAAAGAAAAAGAAGAAAGCTGAGAAGGCGCTCAAGAAAGCCACGGTGCCCGAGACGCCTCCGGCACCGGAGACCGTCGTTCCACAGGACAGAACCTAAGGATCGACGCCCCGGTGTTGGCGGGCGTGAATGCTCTGGCCGGCATCCGCATGCCGGTATCTGCAGGGGCCTGTCCGTTACGTGTCGTGCTCGCGCTGGCTCGCCTGCCACTGCGCAAAACGGGCACGGATTTCCGGCATTGTCTTGGCCTCATCAAGCAGTTGATGAATTGCCGACAGTCCACAGTGGGCATCGATCAGCGTCTGCAACATATCCAATAGTTCCGATTCCACGATATCGCTTCGTTCGGCGTGCGGTGGCGCATTTCTGGCCGTCATCATGACGCACCTCCTGAGTGATCCAACGATCAGGGAGGTGCGATTACCATGCCAGAAAACTGGTAAGTTTCCACCACAGCGAATGCGCGCACCGGACAGTGCGAACAGCCTGCCCCGGGTTCAGGGTGCCGGATTGGGGAACTGCAGGTGGATGCGTTCGATATCCGCCAGGATGTCAGGGTTCAGCCTGGTCTCGCGCGCCGCCAGATTCTCCTGCAACTGCGCCATCGTGGTGGCACCGACGATCGTACTGCCGACGCACCAGCGGTTATAGACGAAACCCAGTGCCAGCTGGGTGGGCGTCAGGCCATGCCGCCGGGCGAGTGCCGCATACGCGGCCACGGCCGGCGCCGTGTTGGGCTTGCCATAGCGGCCGGCGAATCCGGCGAACAGATTCACCCGCCCTGGCGTTTTCGGGTCATCCAGGTATTTGCCGGACAGCACGCCGAAGCCGAGCGGCGAGTAGGCCAGCAAACTGATGCGCTCGCGGAAACCGATTTCGGCCAGGCCGTTTTCCCAGGTCCGGTTCAGCAGGCTGTAGGCGTTCTGGACCGAAACCGGGCGGGGCAGTCCCAACGTGTCGGCCAGCCGCAGCACCGTCATCAGCCCCCACGGCGTTTCGTTGGACAGCCCCCAGTGGCGAACCTTGCCTGCCCGGATGAAATCGGCCAGCGTGGCCAGGGTTTCCTGCAGTGGAACGGTCTCGCGCTCCTGAGTCGGGTCGAAATGATAGTGGCCGAACATGGGCACATTGCGGTCGGGCCAATGCAACTGATAGAGATCGACGTAATCCGTCTGCAGTCGCTGCAGCGATCCGTCAAGCGCCAGTTGCAGGTTCGCCCGGTTGAAATCGAGCCGGCCTTCCCGGATCCAGTCCAATGCCCGGCCCGGGCCGGTTGCCTTGGTCGCCAGGACGATGCGGTCGCGGGCCTGGCGCTTCAGCCAGGTGCCCACATGGCGTTCGGTCAGCCCCGTCGTCTCCGCCCGTGCCGGTACCGGATACATCTCGGCAGTATCGAAGAAATTGACGCCCTGACCCAGGGCATAGTCCAGTTGGGCATGCGCATCGGCCTCGCTGTTCTGCTGCCCGAAAGTCATGGTGCCCAGGCAGACAGGTGGGACGGACAGGTCGCTGTTGCCGAGTAGGATTGCGTTCATCTGGAAAGATAGGCCTCAAGTTCTGCGAGGACGCGCCGCTACCTCGTCTTGCAAAGCGCACGAAGATGCAGCGATACGTCTCTGACTCCCGTCACGGTGACAGGTTCGGACGACACCGCATTCAGCACTCAGGCCCCAGGGCGATGTCGATGAACTGAATGCTCTGCCGAGAACGATACAAACACAAGTCTTGCGAGGAGACTGGATGGGCATGGAAACCTTTCTGGCGCGGCAACCCATTGTGGATGCCGAACATCGCCTATTCGCCTACGAACTTCTGTTCAGGCAATCGATGGCCTCCGTTTCGGCCCAGATCAGCAGCCAGCTGCAGGCCGGCGTCAGCGTCATCAGCAATACCCTCTGTCTCGGCCCCGACTGGCTGCTGCAAGGCAAGCTCGCCTTCATCAATCTGGACGAAGCCACCCTGATGAGCGATTTCGTCTGCCTGCTGCCACCCCAGCACGTGGTCTACGAAATCCTCGAGACCGTCCCCGTCTCGTCGGTGCTGATCGCCCGCATCCGGGAACTCCGGCAACTCGGCTACCGTTTCGCCCTGGATGATTTTGTCTGCCTGGAGGAATACCGCCCGCTGCTGCCGATGGTCGATTTCGTGAAACTCGACGTGCTCGAACAGCATCCCGAAAAAACCGTGGAAATCCTCGCGCACATCCAACGCGACTTCAACGGCCAGTTCATCGCCGAGAAGGTCGAGACCCGCGAGATGTTCGAACTCTGCCGCAACAGCGGCATCCAGTATTTCCAGGGCTATTATTTCGCCCGCCCGGAGAATCTGGCCAACAAATCCATCCAGCCGGGCCAGCTGGCCGTACTCGACCTGATGAACAAGGTCAGCAGCTGCGAAGACCTGAGCGACATCGAAGAGCCGCTACGTCGCAATGCCGCGCTGACCCTGCGTCTGCTGCGCTATGCCAATTCCGCCGCCGCTGGACTCCAGCAGCAGATCCATACGGTGCGCCAGGCCCTGACCCTGATTGGGCTGAAGACGCTGTATCGCTGGCTCGCGTTGCTGCTGGTCACCGCCAAGCCGACGCCCACCAACGCCCTGGCGGCGCGGACAGCCGTGACGCGCGGCCGCATCTGCGAGCTGCTCGGCCAGTCCCGGCTCGACCGCCAGGCCCAGGACGAATTGTTCATCACCGGGTTGTTCTCCCTGGCCGAACCGCTGATGGAAGTCCCGCTTGCCCGGCTGCTCGAACGACTCCCCATGCCCGATGCCGTCGTCCAGGCCCTGGTCCACCAGACGGGGCCTTATGCGCCCTTCCTGAAACTCGCCGAAGCGTCGGAACGCGGCGATTTCGAGCGCATCGCCCGCTACGCCAGCGACATCGACTCCAGTCCGGAAGAAGTCAATCTTGCCCAATTGCAGTCACTCGCCTGGACCGAAGAGCTGACCAGCGAAGCCAGCCCTGTTACGGACGAATCTGCTTATGGCTGACCGTCTACGATCCCGCCTGCCATGAAAAAGCGCTCCCCGGATCCGGAACGCGATCAGGCTGGCCGGCGATCCGTCACCGGCAAATGACCTGTCTTGACGAAGATCGTACACCCCGTGCGGCTGTAGGGTTGGTGGCGGCTCATGTGCGGACTGCGGATCCAGGTGCCTGCCGGGTAACGACCGTATTCGTCTTCGAACACGCCGGACAGGACCAGGATTTCCTGATCCTGCCCCTGCCTGGCCAGCTCGAGTACACATCCCGGTGCGCACCGTACCACGCCGGTTGTCTGGGCGCTCTACGCGTCGACGCGATCGAGCTGCTTGCAGTCGCCTCGCGCGCCATCCGTCGCCAGCCATGCCATCGCTTCCGTATCCAACCCGATGCGTGCGTTCAAATCGGCGTTCATCACCTTATACCCTTTCACATCTGCTGCCCTTGAGAAAACGTATTGTCCAACCGCCATGCGCGCACGATAAAGCCATTTCTGGAGGGCTGGCATCAGGAAAAACGATGGGCATTGAGTACCGGCTCCATCGACCCCGTTCCACGGGAAGTCACATCGAGCTGTTATTCTGCCATTTCATTTTATTGGGCGGGATACCGATACCTATCGGACATCATTGATTCATTTTACCGGCCCAGCCCCAGGTAGCTGCTGCATGACAGAGATCCCGCCGCATAGTTTATTTCGACGCTGGCCCTTGATGGGCGTGGCGCCCGAGGACTCGGAAGATCTCCGCCTGAAGAAAGCGGTGATGACGATCATGTCCACCAGTATCGCGTTTCCGGCCATGTTCTGGAGCGTCTTCTATCTGTACAACGGTTACCCCTTCTCCGGCGCCATTCCACTCGCGTATTCCGTCATTTCCTTCAGCAGCATTCTGCACTTTTTCAAGACCCGGCACTTCGCCTTCTTCTGCTTCAGCCAGCAACTGCTCATCCTGCTGGTTCCCTTTCTTCTGATGTGGAGCCTGGGCGGCTTTGCCAACGGCAGCGTGGTAATGATCTGGGCCGTCTTCGCGCCACTGGCGGCCTTGTTCTTCATCAACCTGAAGGCAGCAACGCACTGGATGCTGGCCTTTCTCGCCCTGCTCGTCTTCTCTGCGCTCTTCGACCAGACCTTTGCCGCCCATGCGCGTCCAATGCCGGCCGGGCTCAATACCATCTACTTTCTCCTGAACCTCGGTGGCGGTTTCATCCTGATTGCGATCATGCTGTATTACTTCGTCAAGGATCGTGAATCCGCCTATACGAAGCTGCAGCAAAGCGAGACGCACATCCGCGAACTGATGCTCACCGACCCCCTCACCGATGTGGCGAACCGGCGGCACCTGGATGGCAGGATGGTCATGGAACTGAACCGCCAGATGCGCTATGGCCCGCCCCTGTCCGTCATCCTGACCGACATCGACTGGTTCAAGCGCATAAACGATACGTATGGACATGCAGCAGGCGACACCGTGCTCAAGGCATTTGCCGGCCATCTCAGAGGCAGCCTCCGCGCCAGCGATTTCGTCGCACGGTATGGCGGGGAAGAATTCGTGATGCTGCTGCCCAACACCACGATCGAGGATGCGACCGCCCTGGCAGAGCGGATACGCGACACAACCAAGCAGCTCCTGTTCGAGCAGCCTGAGCTGCGCGTGACGGCCAGCTTCGGCATAACGGCTGCGCGGCCCGGCGAGACCATGACAGAAGTCCTGTCGCGTGCCGACGAAGCCATGTACCAATCCAAATCCCATGGCCGGGACCGGGTCAGCGTGCTGATGGAATGACCCGGATGCGGGCCTCGTCGAATCGACGAACGGCCAGCTCAGCGTATCGCGAGATCCTGCACCCACACCAGCTCGCAGGCGCCGTTGCCCGAGTCGCTGCGCGTCATCGAACTGTTCCAGTGCCAGCCGTCCGGCCCCTGCACGCGCACGAGATAGCCGCTCAGCGCGACGATCTGACCCGTGCGCACCGCGCCCAGGCGCCGCTTGATGTCATCGTTGGCGGGGATCATGTGCATGTTCGCGCTATGCTCGACGATGTCCGCCGGCGGAATCGGGGGCGCGCCCGACCAACGGTAGAAATAGAAACGATTGCCCTGGCTGATCTGCAGGCGATCCAGCACCGCACTATCCGACATCGGTCCCCAGCCCAGTGCGAGATCCACGGGAGACAGATCGGCTTCGCGGCCCGCATGATAGGTCTCCGTCGAGAGCACGCGGGCTTGCAGCGAAAACGTCGCAGCCGGCCTGATCCGGTAGTCCGCCACCGAGAATGCCGGCAGACCCGACCGGTCGATCTGCACCGGGTCGTCCGGTGCAAGGATGCCCGCGGCATGATCGACGGGCCGCGTGGAAAAATGATTCCACGCACCGGCAGCGATGACAACGATGAGCAGGGCGGGAACGAGTCGCATGGGCCTGACAGAAGAGACGAACGCTTCCCTCTATCGGACAGAACTGTCGCGCGATTGAGGTGTCCACTGACTCCCCTGTGCTGCACTACACTGTTTATATGAAACCTGTACGAAGGAGAACGTCCATGAATCCCACGATTGCGACACGGCGGAACCTCGTTCCCGCCCTGATGCTGACGGCGCTGACCGCCTTGTTCCTTGCCGCCTCCAGGGCACACGCGGCCAGCGCGTCCGAAATCGATCGCGAGGTCGACGCGACGCTGAAGGCCTTCCAGAAGATCGAAGGCGCCAAGGCCTATCTCGGCATAGCCAAAGGCGCGCTGGTATTTCCCAAGGTCTACAAGGCCGGCATCGGGGTCGGCGGCGAATACGGCGAAGGCGCGCTGCGGGTAGGCGGAAAATCCGTCGCCTACTACAGCACCGCCGCCGCCTCCATCGGCTTCCAGTTGGGCGCGCAAGCCAAGAGCATCGTCGTCCTCTTCACCAACGAATCCGCCCTCGAAAAATTCCGCGCAAGCGAGGGCTGGAAAGTCGGCGTGGACGGCTCCGTCGCCCTGGTGGATCTCGGCGTCGGCAAAGCGGTCGACACCAACAACATCAAGGATCCGATCGTCGGCTTCATCTTCGGCCAGAAAGGGCTGATGTACAACCTGACCCTGGAAGGCTCGAAGTTCACCAAGCTGGACAAGAAGTAATCCCGTCACGGACGGGACGGGGATCGCCAAGGGAGTCTGGCGCTGCAGTGGAATCAATGCGTGAAGCCCGTGCTGGCGTCAACTCGCCCGTCAAGTACGAAGAGATCCTCGGTCGTCCTGGCCGAGGAGTCCAGACGGACTGACGGAGTCGATACCGCCTGCGCCACTATCCACAAAACCTTCCGAAAACCAGGGGCAATCCACTCCGCCCCTTTGATTTTTCTTGATCGCCACATCCTGTTTGCAAACCCGCAGCCGCGGAGCGTGTCTCAAACAGGACCCACCCAGAGCAAGGCAAACAATGACTGACGCACAGTGGTTCATCTTCGTGGGCAGCCTGCTGCTTTTCATGGGCGTGACGTTTACCGTCCTCAAACGCCTGCCGGTCACATCGGTCATCATCTATCTGGCGGTGGGGCTGATCATGGGGCCCACGGTCCTCGACCTGTTTCATTTCAATCCGCTCAAGGAATCGGCACTGCTGGAAGTGCTGACCGAAGTCGCGGTGCTGATTTCCCTGTTTTCCGCGGGGGTCAAAATGCCGGTGCCGTTCGGGTTTGCGCGATGGCGCGCGCCCGTTTTGCTGGCAACGGTATCGATGGCGGTCAGCGTCGGCTTGATCACGCTTTTCGCGTATTACCTGCTCGGCCTGCCATTGGGTGCGGGTGTGCTGCTGGGTGCGATCCTGGCGCCAACCGATCCGGTGCTGGCAACGGACGTCCAGAGCCGCCATCCCGGCGACCGCGATCAATTGCGTTTCACGCTGACCTCCGAAGCCGGCATGAATGACGGCACCGCCTTCCCGTTCGTGATGCTGGGAATGGGCTTGTTGGGTCTGCATGAAATCGGCGATTTCGGCCTGCGATGGGCCGTGGTCGACGGACTGTGGGCAACGCTGGGCGGCATTGCCATCGGCGTGGCCGCGGGGGTCGCCCTGGCCTATCTGGGATGGACGTTGCGCGGCGAGCATCACGGGCACGAGTTGCTGGATGATTTTCTCGGACTTGGCCTGATCGGCTTGGTATACGGCTTGAGCGTACAGGTCCATGCGTGGGGATTTCTGGCGGTTTTTTTCGCTGCCGTTGCATTGCGCCAGACCGAACTGAAGCTCGCCAACACGCCCAAGCGTTCCCCAGATTCGCGCTCTGCCCTGGAAATCAGGCATACCGATTCGACCAATCCCGATCCCGACGTGTCACCCACCGTCAGCCAGGGGGCGCTCATATTCAAGGAACACCTGGAACGCCTGTCGGAGCTCATGTTGGTCCTGCTGCTGGGCGGGACGCTTTATCCCGATTCGTGGAGCTGGCGCGCGGTGGGATTGGCGCTGTTCCTGTTCATGGTGGCACGTCCGGTCAGTGTTTTCATCGGCCTGCTCGGCACCCGCACATCCTGGCGCATGCACGGCATGACAGGCTGGTTCGGGGTGCGCGGCATCGGTTCGCTTTATTACCTAATGTACGCCATCCAGCACGGGCTACCCGAACCCCTGGCGCTGGAGCTGATGCAATTGACGCTGATCGTGGTTACGCTGTCCATCGTGATGCATGGCATCAGCGTCAAGCCGCTCATGGGCCGTTTCTGGCGACGCAACAAGCGTCGTTCAATGCCGGCCTGAGCAGGCGGGGGGTTGGCAATCCCCCCATGAATGGCCATGCGTCTTGGCGCTTGGCTTGGTCGTTACATCGAGTCCATGCAAAAGCCGCATTGATGGGAACGTGCGCCATGGGTATCTCACACGTCGCAATGATTTGAAGATATTCGGCATAATGCGCAACCTATATGTTTCGCCCATCAGCCTCGCGACGTAGAGGCTGGCTCATTCATTCACCCGAACCATGCTCCCTTCCATCGAACATCGACTCGCCGCCGAGATCGCGGCCAAACCTGCTCAAGTGGCCGCGGCCATTGCCCTGCTTGACGAGGGGGCGACGGTGCCCTTCATCGCGCGCTATCGCAAGGAGGCGACCGGCGGGCTGGACGATATGCAACTTCGCCTGCTGGAAGACCGGCTGCGCTATCTGCGTGAACTGGAAGCGCGCCGCGCGGCCATCGTCGAGTCGATCTCCGAACAGGGCAAGATGACGCCGGAATTATTGAAGGCCATCTCGCTGGCTCCCGACAAGACGCAGCTGGAAGACCTCTATCTGCCTTACAAACCGAAGCGGCGCACCAAGGTGCAGATCGCGCAGGAAGCCGGACTGGAACCGCTGGCCGACGCCCTGCTGGCCAATCCGATGCTGAATCCGGAGGAGGAAGCGGCAAACTACCTGCGCGAGCCCTTCACGACCGAGCAGGGCGACAATCCGGGCGTGCCGGACGCCAAGGCCGCGCTCGACGGCGCGCGGCAGATCCTGATGGAGCGTTTCGCCGAAGACGCCAGCCTGTTGCAAGCCCTACGCGAATACGTGCAGGCGCACGGCGTCGTCGAATCCAAGGTGCGCGAAGGCAAGGACACGGCGGCGGAAAAATACGCCGACTACTTCGACTATTCCGAATCCCTGACCACCATCCCGTCGCACCGTGCGCTGGCACTGTTCCGCGGACGGCGCGAGGAGATGCTCGACGTGCGGCTGCGCCTCGACAGCGAGGAGGAACGTCCGGCCTGGAGCGCGCCGCTCAATCCGTGCGAGACGCGCATCGCCAGCCGCTTCGCTATCCAGGACCAGAACCGTCCCGCCGATCGCTGGCTGATGGACACGGTGCGCTTCACCTGGCGCGTGAAAAGCTTCATGCACCTGGAACTGGAACTGATGGGTGCGCTGCGCGCCCACGCCGAAACCGAAGCCATCCAGGTATTCGCACGCAACCTCAAGGACCTGCTGCTCGCCGCCCCCGCCGGGCCGCGCGCCACCATGGGGCTCGATCCCGGCGTGCGCACCGGCGTGAAAGTGGCAGTGGTCGACGAGACCGGCAAGGTGGTCGACACCGCCGTGATCTATCCGCATCAGCCGCGGAACGACTGGGACGGCTCGTTGCATACGCTGGCCAGGCTCGCCGAGAAACACCGCGTCGCGCTGATCGCCATCGGCAACGGCACGGCCTCGCGCGAAACCGACAAGCTGGCGCGCGACCTGATCAAGCTGCGTCCTGAACTGAAGTTGACCAGCATCGTCGTCTCCGAGGCCGGCGCGTCGGTCTATTCGGCGTCCGAATTCGCCTCGCGCGAACTGCCCGATATGGACGTCTCGCTGCGCGGCGCGGTGTCCATCGCTCGGCGGCTGCAGGACCCGCTGGCCGAACTGGTGAAGATCGATCCGAAGTCGATCGGCGTCGGCCAGTACCAGCACGACGTCAGCCAGTTCGAACTGGCGCGTTCGCTCGACGCCGTGGTGGAGGACTGCGTCAATGCCGTGGGCGTGGACGTCAACACTGCCTCCGCGCCCCTGCTCGCGCGCGTCTCCGGCCTCGGCAACAGCGTGGCGCAGGCCATCGTCGCGCACCGCGACGCCACCGGAAAATTTGCCAGCCGCGCGCAGCTGCGCGACGTGCCGCGCCTGGGCGAGAAGACCTTCGAACAGGCGGCGGGCTTCCTGCGCATCATGGGCGGCGACGACCCGCTCGACGCCTCCGCTGTCCACCCCGAATCGTATCCGCTGGTGCAAGCGATCCTCGCCGACATCAGGCAGGACATCAAGGGCGTGATCGGCAACGGCAGCCTGCTGAAGTCGCTCAATCCCTCCAAGTACGCCAATGAGCAATTCGGTATACCCACCATCAGCGACATCCTTAGAGAACTCGAAAAACCCGGCCGCGACCCACGCCCCGAATTCACCACGGCGGCGTTCAGGGACGGCGTGGAAACGCTGGCCGACCTCAAGCCCGACATGATCCTGGAAGGCGTCGTCACCAACGTCGCCGCGTTCGGCGCCTTCGTCGACGTCGGCGTGCACCAGGACGGCCTGGTCCACATCTCCGCCCTGTCCAACACTTTCGTCAAGGACCCGCACAGCGTGGTCAAGGCCGGGCAGATCGTGAAGGTCAAAGTGCTGGAAGTCGACGAGAAGCGCAAGCGCATCGCGTTGACGATGCGGCTAAGCGATGCGGCAACGCCGGTGGACAGGAAGCCACACGCGGCGCCGCGCGACAATCGCAGCCAGGGCAAACCGCCAGTAGAAAAATCGAAACGGACGCCCGCACCTGCGATGGGTGGTGCCATGGCCGCGGCGTTTCAGAAGCTGAAGGGATAAGACGGCGTTGGCTGATTCGTATCTAAATACGAATCTTCGGGGCCGCTATAATGCCGGCTGTCCTCCTGACTCCGTTCCCTTTTTCAGCGTCTGTCTATCCAGCTCCGCTCAGGCAACACGTGCTGCACGCCGACTCGCGGCCAGCCCGACCAGCCCAAGCCCTGCCACGAACAAAGCGGATCCCGCAGGCTCAGGCACGCTACTGATCACGAGTTGTGGCGCATTCGATCCCGCAGTTGACAAGAATCCCGAGACGAAGAGACTTTCCCTGTTGACCACGGCATCCAGCGTGGTAATTTTTCCGCCCACAGCAAACATACCGTGGGCTGCATTCAATGCAGCCACCCCCGAAGCATTCAGGCTGATTTCAACGAACTTACCGTTGTCTGCCAGACTGGCGGTGTACATGCCGAAGTTCTGCCCCGATCCGAGATCACTGAAAATGGCTTGCCCGACCAGAGAGCCTACTCCATATCCTGCCACCAGATCCGCGGTCGCCGTGGAGACATCGAACAAGGCATAGTTTTCGGTCGGATCGGAGCTCGTGTACCCAAAAGGAAAGCCGGGCGAAACGGGTGTATCGGGGTTGTACACCCGCAGTATCGCCCCCGTAATCGGCCCACTCACACCCGACAGGTCGAACAGAAAGTAATTGTTCAGCGTATAGCCGGACTGCGCACCCCCCACCGAATAGTTGTCGTTGAATTCAACGTGTTCGCCGGCATTGGAGTACCAGCCCGCGCCCACTGCAGAGTATGTCGTGTCAGCCTTCACTCCCACTGAAAACGCAAGAGCGAGCGTGCCCAGCAGAAGTTGGACAGAACGTATTGTCATGTTGTGCATCTCAATATTCCCCCTGAATTGGTTCTTGTTGGCGCCATCAAAAGCAAAATCCGTTCTCCAGAACGCCCCCAACTGCCAACCTCTTGTTCCTGCTTGCAAAATTGTTGGCCGGACAGAAAAAACGGATTTCCTGTGTAAAACATCCCGACACCGCCAACGAAATGACGCCGCTTTTTATCTCGTCTTGGCCACCTCAACCTAAGCTACGCGGCTACTTGATTTCACTTGTGGCGTCTTCTATCAGCGGATCACATTTCGGGACTGCATTTTCTTCCCCTTGCTGTGAGGTCCCGACATCGCAAAACATGAGCCCCTCAAATTCCAACCCGGATTCGATTCCCGCTACCCGGGCTGCGCCTGTTTGGTCAATGCCCGGATAAAGCCGACCAGGTCGGCAAGGAACATGGCGATGGCCGCCCCCAGCTGCATGATCTTGGCGGCCATCGTCGCGCCGCCCGTTCCGATCAACAGCAGGACCGACGCGACAAGCTGGATGATCGCAACCGCATAGTCGATCCATGACAGGGATTGCAGGAAGGTGCCGACGACGGTTTTCAGATTGGTAGTGCCGCGCAGCCAGAACAGCACCTTCTTGATCAACTCCAGTTTTTCTCCCAGCTGCTCCAGCCGTTTCAGCTCCCGCACGGCAGTAGGGTTCATCACCTTCTTGAAGAATCCGCCCAGCGGTCCTTGCAGGCTCTTGGCCATCTTGCTTTTCTGCACCGCGACGCTCACGCTGGCTGCGGCAGCGACGATGCCCAGCACGTCGATGACGAGAAAACAGCCGTACAGGATGGCATCGGCGTTGGCCGCCACCATGGGGGCCGAGTCCATGCTCCCCGATATGGTCAGGATGCGTTCGCCATCGAGCAGGTAGACGTAATTGCCGTTTTCGATCCGTGTTTCGTAATTCACCTTGAGCGTATCGGCCAGCTTTGCATCGAGCGTGGCGCCCATCGGCGCCGCGATGCCGCTGACGAGCGTCGCCGTCGCCTGGGCTTCGGTGAAGTGCTTTTCACTGACGGCCTTCTGGAAATCCGCATCGTCTGCGAGCTCGGCCCAAGCCGCGGCTACGGCAGCCTCCGGCGTATCGGGCGGCGGCGCCACGCCCATGACCATCTCCTCCAAGGTCAACGCCTGAGGCGGCTGCAGCATCAACGCAATGGTGTCTTCGGCAAAAAAATCCGCGGCATATTGGATGCCGGTACTGTGGAAAGTTGTCAGTGCCATGTGTCCCTCCGTGTCTGATTTTCCGATCGGTGCCGTGCCATGCATCGCATGCTGACAGCCCGGCGAATATCTGAACGCTTCATGGATTCAGATCGTGTGTCCGTCCCGTTCACGTCCATCGTTCGCGTGCGCACACCGGAACGGCGGGCGGATCGCAGCGACCGCTTGTGTCGGGCAGCTAAAAACACTCTAGGTCGAATACCCGGAGAGGGATATACAACTTTAGTCGTAGTCGGGTGATCCGATGCGCCGACAAGACCACCGCACCGGCATTCAAGCGGCGGCGTTACTGAAGTCGAAAGGGTGAGAGCCTGTCAAACGTGGGACATACGCCCGGGGCTGACCCTTATCGTTCCTTCATCGATGCGCAGCGTTCGCGCCCGCAACTGGCCGCATCCGCCCTCGACATCCTGCCCCGCGGAGTGGCGCAGCTTGGTGAGCACGCCACGTTGGTGCAGGCTGCGCGCCATCTCGGCCGCCCGTTCCCAGCTCGGGCGCCGATAGTCGAATCCGTCGATGCCCTCGACTCGGTTGTAGGGAATCAGGTTCATCACCGCATACTTGCCGGCCAGCAATCGTGCGATCCCGTCCAATTCGGCATCGCCGTCGTTGATGCCTTCGAGCAGCGTCCACTGGTATTGGATCGGGTAGCCGGTGCGGCGGGCATAGGCCTCGCCCAACTCGACCAGTTCGACCGGCGCGATGTCGGGCGCCTTCGGCAGCAGACGCCGGCGCAATTCTTGATCGGTGGTGTGCAGCGAGAGCGCCAAGGCAGGCTTCACCACGGACAGCGGCAGGCGCTCGAACACGCGCCGGTCGCCGACGGTCGAGAAAACCAGGTTCTTGTGGCCGATGCCACCTTCCACGCCGAGCAGCTCGATGGCCTCCAGTACGTTGTCCAGATTGTGGGCCGGTTCACCCATGCCCATGAACACGACCTTCTTCACCGGGCGGCGGCTGCGCGCCAGCACCACCTGCGCGACGATCTCCGCGCTGGAGAGCTGGCGCAACAGACCGGCACGGCCGGTCATGCAGAACACGCAGCCCACCGCACAGCCGACCTGGGTCGACACGCACACGCCGTCACGCGGCAGCAGCACGCTTTCCACCGTCTGGCCATCCGCCAGTTCCACCAGCAAACGCGCCGAGCCATCCTCGCCGACATGCTCGGAATGCACCCGTGCGAGCGCATTCAGCTCATCGAACAAACCGGGAAGCGCATGACGCACCGACAGCGGCAGAAAATCCTCTGCACGCCGGCGCTTGTTATCGAGCGGGCGTACCTGAACCCACGCCCGCAGCACGCGCCCCTCATGGCAGGGCGCAGCGCCGAGAGCGCGAAGACGTTGTCGGAGTTGGGGGAGTCGCATGGCGGCGGATGGTAGCACGGGGAATGCCGGCGACTGCGGAGCGGCTTGGCCGCCATCGGCCATGTGTCGAGCAAGCCCTCGGAGCGTTCCCGTCCTACGCGCAGGCTACCCGACACCCCCCTTCAAGCCGGTCGCGGCATTCGAATCAGAACAGCCACTGCCCCACGGCCTGGCCCGCGACGGCCCGATAGCCTGAGGCCACTTCGCCATCCAGTTGCACGGTGAAAGTGAAAGCCCGGGATTTCTTGAAGACCAGCGCCGTACCCAGGTTGTAGGTGTTGCTTGCCAGGTTCTGGCCCGTGGTCTCTGCGGCCCCTGGAATTGAATCGAACCTGAACTAAACCCATGCCGTCTGGCCCGGGAATTCGCGCGGTAGAACGGACACTGCCCGCGCTACGGCAGATAGTGCGCCGCCGCCCGCTCGACGAGGCCGCTGGCATCGAAGAACAGCACTTCGATCACGGGACCACGCACGCCGTTGTAGTGAATCGCCACGCTGTCCGCCCCGGCAAACGTCGCCAGCAGTTCGAAGCGCAGGTCGGGGAAACGCGACAGGGCCCGCCTCCAGTAGTCCCCCACCGCGCGTTTTCCCTTGAGCACGCCGCTCGGTTCGCCCGCGATCACGGCGATATGCGGGGAAGACATCACGAAGTCCTCGCTGTAGTGCGACAGGATCCGGTCCAGGTCATGGCTGTTCCAGGCTTCGATCCATTCCTTGCCGAATCTGTCGGCTTGCGCTTTCGTGATCACGTGTCCTCCTGTTCCAGATGTGCGTTCCCAATCGTCGTGCCGAAATCAGCAGCCGACGCAGTGCGCCCGCCCGGCGTTCCCTTCGGCCATAGCGGACCGCGTACATGATGCCGCCCCGATCCACGCCCAGGTCATGCAGTGCGCGGTCGCTCAACGCACCGAGTTCGGATTCGGCCCGCCGGCAGGCCATGGCAACGGTCAGGCGCCGCAGGATTCTGCTTGCAACCCTCCGGATATAGCGCCTGCGCAAGGCAGCCGCCCGGCGCACTAGCTGCCGGACATCCGCGCTGCCTTCCTGTCGTATGTTGCCATCCATGCCCGGAATACTAGGCAGGTGCGGCGCCTCGATACAGATGCAGAAAAACGGGTTTTATTAGGATACAGTTGCATTCGGGGGCCAACTGTAACCATCGGGATCGGCTTCGCGTGTACTGCATCCGGGCACGGCGCTGGCCCTACACTGGCGAGACAGGAGGCTGCCATGAATTTGTACGAAAACCTCGCGACGCACGTGAAGAACGCCATCCGCCAAGGCGTGTACCAGCCCGGCGACCGCCTGCCCTCCGTCAGACGGCTGTCCGAACAGCACCGGGTCAGCCAGAACACGGCGGTGTCGGCCTACCGGCTGCTGGAAAGCCATGGCTGGCTGGAAGCGCGGCCGCAATCCGGATTCTTTGCGCGCCACCCCGAATCCTCGCTGCCCCCCGCGAAAGGCAACGACAATGCCGAAGGCCCCTGCACGGTCAGCGTCACCGAGGTCGCCCTGCGCCTGTGCCGCAACGCGCTGCAACCCGACCTGGTTTCGCTGGGCGCGGCCACGCCCCACCCCGGTTATCTGCCGCTGGCCGACCTGCGCGCCGCCTTCAACCGCAGCCTGCGCGACAGCAACGATGTCGCCAGCCGCTACAGCTTTCCCCCGGGTGAAGAACCCCTGCGCATCCGCATCGCGCAACGCGCCGCCGAACGCGGCTGTGCCTTCGGTCCGGACGACGTGGTCATCACCGACGGCTGCCAGGAAGCCCTGAACCTCGCCCTGCGCGCCGTGGCCCGGGCCGGCGACATCATCGCCATCGAGAGCCCCGCCTTCTTCGGCACCCTGCAGGCGATCGAGTCGCTGGGCATGCAGGCGCTGGAAATCCCCAGCGACCCGGTCACAGGCATCAGCCTCGACGCCCTGGCCCTGGCGCTGGAACGCTGGCCGGTCAAGGCCGTGGCGGTGGTGAGCAATTTCAGCAACCCCACCGGCAGCCTCATGCCCGACGCCCACAAGACCCGACTGGTGAAGATGCTCGCCGCGCGCGGCATTCCGCTCATCGAGGACGACATTTACGGCGACCTCGCGCATGGCCGCACGCGGCCGCGCCCGGCCAAGGCCTACGACCGCACGGACAACGTGCTGCTGTGCGCCTCATTCTCCAAGACCATCGCGCCCGGCTACCGGGTCGGCTGGATCGTGCCGGGCCGCTGGCGCCAGGCCGTCGAACACCTCAAGTACGTCAGCACCCTGTCCAGCGCCACCCTGCCGCAGCTGGCCGTGGCCCGCTACCTGGCGGACGGCCGCTACGAACGCCACCTCAACAAGGTACGCCGCTCCTACGCCGACAACCTGGCGCGCATGCAGGCGCACATCGCCCGGCATTTTCCGGCCGGCACCCGGACCTCGCGCCCCGACGGCGGCTTCGTGCTCTGGGTCGAACTGCCGGAGCACATCGATACGCTCGCCCTCCACGACAAGGCGCTGCGGCAAGGCATCAGCTTCACCCCGGGCAACCTCTTCTCGCCGCAGGGCCGCTATCGCAACTGCCTGCGGCTGGCCGCTGCCCTGCCCTGGGACACGCGGGTCGAGCAGGCGCTGGAAGCGCTGGGCAAACTCGCCCGGCGCGCCTGACCCGCATCACACTCACGCCATCAACGGGAGAAAACCGCATGACGCCCTCCACATCCGTCGCCCGCGTCGCCCTCGACATTCCGCCGCGCGACCGACCCTCCACCTACCCGCAAGCGATCCAGACCTTGCTGGGCGAACGCCTGGCCGGACGCGAAAAGCGCGCCCTGGGCGACGCCTTCGGCCTGACCAACTTCGGCGTCAACCTCACGCGCCTGGCGCCCGGTGCGGTCTCGGCCTTGCGCCATGCGCATTCCCGGCAGGACGAACTGGTCTACATCCTCGCCGGATCGCCCACCCTGCGCACCAACGTAGGCAGCATGCGCCTGGCGCCCGGCATGTGCGCCGGCTTCAAGGCCGGCACCGGCAATGCCAGCCAGCTGCTGAACGAAACCGGCGAAGACGTGCTGGTTCTGGAAATCGGCGACCGTTCGTCGGGCGACGAAGTCACCTACCCCGACGACGATCTGTTCGCCACCTTCGTCGACGGCCAGTGGCGCTTCTTCCACCAGGACGGTACGCCGTATTGAACGGGCACGCCGTCCGCAGCGGTCACGTCGCGCCGGTGCATCCAGTGCACAAAAGATCGCGGAACCTGCTTTTTTATCGTGCGGCTGCCGCCTGGGTGCACGACGCGATCGATTGCGTGGTCAGTGGTAATGTGAGCACTCCCGACATCCCGGAACCCATCGCATGACAGATGCCGATCCAACTATTCCGGCCCACCGTCTCAACCTGCTCAAAGGCTTTTCGGCAGCAGCGGTGGTCGTCATGATCTGGTCCGGGTTCAACATCGTCTCCCGGCTGGGCGGGCGCAGTCCGCTTACGCCCTATGACATGGTGGCCATCCGTTTCGTCGTCTCGGGAATGGCGTTTCTTCCCTTTATGTTGACCCGATGGAACCGCCTCAAGTGGCCGCGGCTTGCCGTACTTGCCGCGATTGGCGGCACGGGGTACACCTTGTTCATCTACTCGGGCTTTGCCCTTGCACCGGCCGCGCACGCGGGCATTCTGGTCAATGGCGGCATCCCCTTTGCGAGTGCATTGATCGCCTGGCTCATACTCGGGCACCGCCCTGGCATCCGAACCGAATTCGCCCTGCTGGTCGCGGGGCTGGGGATCGTGCTGATCGGCTTCCACAGCCTGGGCCAGATTTCCGGCGCCCCCGCCCATCAATGGGTGGGGGATATGTTCTTTCTCCTTGCCGCAATCAGCTTCGCAAGCTTCGTCTTGTTGCTCAAGCATTGGCATGTCCCACCCATCGAAGCAACGGTCGGGGTCTCCGTGATTTCCATGGTTTTCTACACGCCGGTTTATCTCTTGTTCCTGCCCAAGGCCATCACCACTGTTTCCCTGTCCTTCATTCTGTTGCAAGGCGTGTATCAAGGCATCCTGGCCGCCTCGATTGCCGGCCTGCTCTTCACCTACGCCATCCACAACATAGGACCGCAGAAGGCAACGCTCATGCTGGCCATGGTTCCCGGCATCTCGGCAGTGGCCGCCGTGCCATTGCTGAAGGAATCCCTCGATGCCGTAACCATTTCCGGCGTCGTGCTGGTGACGATCGGCGCGGTGCTGGGCGCGACACATCGATTGGCAAAACAGGGATGACGGGGTTCGTGCAGTCTGCCCCCTTTATTCGATGCCAAGGCAGTGGGTAACATGAATCCAAAGGACCTGGAATCACTTGTCACCCGGGAGATGCCTTTTGGCATGCACAAGGGCCGGATCATTGCGGACCTGCCGGGCAATTACCTCAACTGGTTCGCGCGCAACGGATTCCCTCCGGGTGAAATTGGCCGTTTGCTGGCCCTGATGCAGGAAATCGATCACAACGGCCTGGCGGACATTCTCACGCCGCTCCGGCAGCGATCGGGCCACCCGCCCGGGCCAACTGATTGAGTGTTTTTTTCAGATGGATGGAACGACGCCCCATTTGACGGGTCTTCAGCCTGCTTGCGCCCTACGCGGTCGCGCCCAAGGTTCGAAGGCGCGCGTCGAGCGCTCAGCCCGAGACCCGGTCGTATTCAAGCTTGAATCGCACGCTTTGATGGAGAACGCATGATCCTTGCCGCAATCGTTCTGTTTTGCCTGGCGGTGGCGCTGGGTCTGGGGCTCGTGGTGCTGGGCGTGCGCTACCGACGCGGCTCGCGGGCCCTGGCGGCGGTGCACGCCGGCCTTGCCCTGCTGGGCCTGGTCCTGTTGGGACGGCATATCTTCAGCAGTCCCGTTCACATGTTGTACAACGATGCGGCGCTTCTGTTCGTGCTGGCGCTGGCCGGCGGGCTGGTTCTGCTGGCCCTGCGCATGGGCACCCATGAACACCGCTCGCCACCACCGATGGTGGGCGTCAGCTTCCACGCGGCCATGGCCATCACGGCGCTGCTGCTGTTGGTGCTGGGGTATACGCATCCCTGACCCGGGGATTCCCTGGTTTCACGGTCAGCAAAATCAAGTCGGGAGAGTCGCATGGGGTGTGGAGGGCAGGCGGAGAGTGTTGCCCGCTACGGCCTCAGCCCAGCCAGAGCGGCGTAAGCAAACCGATCCTGGACATGGCCCTCCAACGCTGAAACTGTCATGAAATAAATCAGATTGTGTGGTTAGACTGTTTTCTCCAGTCGCTCTCCTCCAGAGAAACGGGATCTCGCCATGCGCCGAAAATATATCCTGTTTTACCTGCCATTGCTTCTGGCTTGGCATGGCGAAGCGCATGCTTCGCCAACCTGTGCAGCAACGGTCGGCGAATTGGGCGTCATGCTCGGCCACCCTATCTTCCCCCTGAAATGGGAAGAGACCACGATGGATGACGGCAAACCTCTGGTGATGTCCATTGTTGAAAACCATGGTTCTCTTTTTATGGAATTCACCAAAACCGGCGAGGGCCTTTGGGCAGAGAGCCGTGGCGTCATTTGCAAAACAGGTACGGATGTCGAAGCCCGGTTCAGCGGGGAGCAGATTCGCCTGGGGCCGGCGGCCAGCTGGCTTTTGCGCCTTGCATTAAAAAACGGTGGAAAATTCAAACTGACGAAGTTCGGGTCAGACCAGTTGCGTATCGCGACCAGCCGTTGGAGCGGGATTTTTTCTCCCACATCAAAGTAAGCTTGCTCCCGTGCCTGCCGGCGTCAGCGGCATCGGGAACACGTCAGTCCG
>NZ_MEGP01000019.1:83798-102503 GCF_001725555.1 Thiobacillus sp. SCN 63-57
TCAGTCCGTAAGCGGACAGACCACGCACAGAAAGGCGCCCAGGGCGCGTAGACACTGTCGGCGTTGGGAGAGGGCAAAATCCAACTTCGAGACTCCGCCCACCTCCGACAGCCCCAGGTTGGCATCCGCCCGTATTTACGCCTCTGCCGCTTCAGCCATTTCCTACACGCATCCCGACCCCTGGACGACTTCGCTCAAACGCCGTCGACGCTAAGCTCGAGTCCATGAATCCAGCCCGTTTTGAATAGACAGGCCAGGGAACAGACTCTCGAGGAAGGAAGGGCGTTATGCGCATGCAATCGCAACCGTCTGCTACGGATATCTCGGAGGGGGAACTGATCGGCCGCTTCGAAGCATTTATTGCCGCCGAGTCTTTTCCATGCGTGGGTGCGAAATCGGCGCTGAGCCGCGGGCAGATCATTTACCGGATCGAAAACACTTTGCGAGGCGGCCCGGCCGCCTCGACCGTCGCTGCCTTGCAGCAGTTCAGTCACGAGTACGACCGCGATTCGCCCTTGTTCCAGAGCGTGGTGGTCCTGTTTCGCCAGCCCGGAACGCTCACGGAAGACGCTTTCGAATCCGTTCTATGGCAGTATCTGGACAGCATGCATCATGCCGATGCCGTCCATCACGCATGGGATCCCAGGGTGAGCAAAGACCCGAAGTCTGCGGACTTCAGCTTCAGCGTGGGTGGGCGCGGATACTATGTCGTAGGCCTGCACCCGGGCGCGAGCCGGACTGCGCGGCGCTTTGTGCGCCCGGCCCTGGTGTTCAATCTGCACGACCAATTCGAACGCCTGCGAAGCGATGGGAAATACATGCCGATTCGGGACACCATCATCAAGCGCGACACACAACTGGAAGGAACGCCGAATCCCATGCTCAAACCTTTTGGCGCTGGCTCTGAAGCCCGTCAGTACAGTGGACGTGCCGTCGACGATCACTGGACGTGCCCGTTTCATGCGCGCTGAGATCCCTCCCCGCTCGGGTGTGGCGTTCGAGCTGCGCGCCGGGCAGCGGCTGCGGGTCATTGATCCGAGGGGCGAACAAGTCTCCGACCTGATCGCTTTCAATCGTGACGATACACAGGAGTACCTGTCCTCCGGACGTACCCTCGATTACGCCTCCAGACTCTTCCTGACGACGGACGACATCCTGTATTCCAACCGCAGCACGCCGATGTTTCGTATCGGCGAGGATCGCGTGCGACGCCATGATTTTCTGCTGACGCCCTGCTCTGCCGCTACCTTCCGCATCATTTACGGCCATGAGCATCCGCACCGGGGCTGTCACGGCAACCTGTCGGAGGCGCTCGCGCCTTTCGGCATCGCGCCGGACCAGATCCCGGTCACATTCAATATATTCATGAACGTCGATGTCAACGGCGAGACCGGCGAAATCGCGGTCAGGCCGCCCCGCAGCAAAGCGGGAGACTACGTGGATCTTGTTGCCCAGATGGATCTGATCGTCGGTCTCACAGCCTGCTCCGCCGAGCAGTCCAACAACTACAGCTTCAAGCCGATCGACTACGAAGTGTTCGACGACTGACTGCAGCGGAGCACTTTCCGCTCGGCGGACGGTCCCGCTCCTGCACTGCCGTCAGCGCCGCCGACACCAAATCACGGCAGCATGCGCTGCCAGCCACACATGGTTTCATCCCCATCCCCCGCCTTTATAGGGCGGCCGGCGGAATTCTCACGCGGCTTGCTTGCACATGCCTCAAGTCTCACGCTACTGGGATTGAGCGAGAAGCGCCTTGAAATCCGGGTTCCTGATCGCTTTGCCAATCACGTTCTGAACCGCCGGAAAATAGGCTTCGGCCGTCTGCTTGCATGCCGTGTCGGCGATAAATCCGCTCTCGAACTCATAATGTTCCGAGACGAAAAGCGATTTGCCGTTCGACGACTTGAGACGCAAGCCGATATCCCACTGGCCACCGGTGAGTCCGCGTGACGAGGAAAAGCTGAGGGTTTCCAGGCTGCCGGTGAGCGTGATCTTCGGCGTCTTGTCATCGAACAAGCCTGCGACCTTCAACTCGTCCGCAAGCGCTTTCTGGATGTAGGCCTCGAAGCTCATGTTGTCGGGCGGCGCGATCGGACCGGCACCTCGGCAGGCCCTGTCAAAAGTCGCTGGTCCCGTGAACGGGCCCACGTTGATATTGCCTATGCCAATCGACTTCAGAGCCACGTTAGTGTCAGCGGAAATGCTGTAACGCGGCGGCGTGAAGGTCGAGCATGCGCTCAGTGACATCACGGCAAGGACGACTGCAATTTTTTTCATGTATGGCTCCCCTGTTATGAACAACGCCAAGCTTTGAAACACCTGCCCGCCTCCTGCAGGCCTGGCGATTGACGGATCGACCGGAGACGGCGTGGCCGCGAGGATAACCCAGAGCGCGCTTGCCGACCACATGTAGCGGCGGTCCCGCCCGGTGCGGTATCGCATGGCGAACTTCAGGGGCATTCTGGTCGCCATGGTTTTGCATTGCCGAACTCAATACCCGGATGAACAACCCGAAGTCGATCCCTTATTGACCCGAATAAGGAGCTTGGCGTGGAATGAAAATGTGTTTTTGCAAGACCTCGTATCTTCACTTCTGCCGACTCGCTGATTTCAAAGCTACGATTATTCAATTCGAGCCTGGCCCCTTTTATTCTTTAATTATTCTCGAAAAAATTATCGGTTGTCGATTCGGCCCCTCTACAAACGTCGTCCTGGTTATCGACACCCCAAAAGGAGATGACCATGCAATTCATGATGCTGATGATTCCCGCCGTGTACCAGGGCGGCAAACCGGCGCCGGACTTCACGCCTGACCCCAAGAAAATGGAAGCGATGGGACGCTTCAACGAGGAGATGGGCAAAGCGCTCAAAATCGAATCGCTCAACGGCCTGCACCCTTTGGCCAAGGGTGCGCGCGTGTCGTTCGCCCAAGGCAAGCCCTCCGTCACCGACGGGCCGTTCATCGAAGCGAAGGAAGTGCTGGGCGGTTACTGGCTGGTGGATGCGCCATCCAAGGAAGACGTGGTGAAGTGGGCGCAGCGCTGCCCGGCGGACGAAGGCGATACCATCGAGATCCGGCAGATCTTCGGGCCCGAGGATTTCGCGAAATAAGGCGCGTGGCGTGAAACACCTCGCCCGGGTTCATCGAAGGCAAATCACCCGAGCCCGGTCCGTTTGATTCATTTCGCCCGCTTCTCGTCGGCGGCCTCGAAATGATCCATCTGGTCGGCCCGGGCCTTTTTGAATGCGGGGCGATCCGTGACACGCGCCACATAGGCCTCGGTCGCCGGCCGGTCGCCAAACGAGCGGATGTCCGGAATGCGCAATACGTCCGCCATCAGCAGGTCTGCGACCGTGAAGCGGTCCGCCGCGAGCCATGCCCGCCCGCCCAGCACTTTTTCGAGCTGGTCGAGACGCGTGCCCATCCATCCCTCAAGACCATTGTTCTCATCGCCGGAGATCTTCAAAAACCACCACGGCACGGAGACCATCTCGATCGAGTTGAGCGCGGCGATCGTCCATTGCAGCGTTTCCGCTTCGCCAACCGGATCGCGCGGCATCAGCGTGTCGCTTTTCCGGGCCAGATGCAGCAGCCCGGCACCGCTCTCGAACAACTCCAGTTCGCCGTCGCTCAGGAAGGGGACCTGGCCAAAAGGCTGGCGTGCGAGATGATGGGTATCAGGACCGTCGAATGGAACCGTGCGGACGGCATAGCCGAGACCGGCTTCCTCGCACGCCCATCTCAGCCTCAGATCACGCACAAAACCACGCGGGCCTTCAGGCACCCAGTCGTAGGTCCAGATGGTCAGTTCGCTCATCTCAGCAGGCCCTTCCTGTATCCAGATTGAACATGGATCGTCGGTATGAACTGATGTTCCGATCGCATCAGCATGCGTACCTTATGCCAAATGGCCAGGAACGTCTCATGCGCCTACCTGGCAGGCAGGTTATCGCAAGCGGGAAGCGACAGCCTCCGCTCCCTTCGACCCGGACACTTCAAAACTCGCGCGGGAAGCCCCGCTCCCATTTTCAGACATGGCTTACACGGAATTCGGACGCCCCCTCGCTGCCAATCATCGCCCTTGTCGGCATCATTTGGCCATCGTTTCCGATTAGCCATCGTGCCGCGTAATCGGCATTGATAGACGGGGTGGTGCTGGCATTGGCAACCCCGCACACAGGACAAGCGCATGAACCCAACCACCGCGAAAGATCCGAGTGTCCTTTTTGACAAGGATGGTTTCGTCATCAAACCCGAACAATGGGATATCGCGCTGGCGCAGCGCATCGCGAATTCCGATGGCCTGGGAGACATGGATGACCTCCAGCAGCAGTTGCTGCTGACCTTGCGCGAGGAATTCCACAAATTCGGGGCGGTCACGGCCTTGAGCCATATTTGCCACCTCAACGGCCTGGACGCAGATTGCCTGCATCAGCAGTTCCGCTCCCCGCGCCAAGCCTGGCGTATCGCGGGTCTGCCCAATCCGGGCGAAGAAGCCAAGGCTTACCTGGCCTGACATACGGATGGAAAGGCATATGATGAGACACGTAAACCTGACCGTTCCGGAAATCGGATTGATCGCCGGCACGCGGGCAGCAGCAGGCGCGGGCCTCGCCCTGCTGCTTTGCAACCGATTGGATCCGGACCGGCGACGCGCTGTCGGCTGGACGCTTCTTGCGGTGGGTATCGCCACCACGATACCGCTGGTCGCACGGGTATTCGGAAAACCCTGCGCGCCCACGGATCCTGAAGAGGCGTAGATTGCAGGCTATCGGCAGTGCAGGCCGTCAAACCCGCGAACCGGCCGTGCCGCCATTCCCGGGCTGAACGCCGGCTGTACGAATCACGAAGGAGAGCGTGATGATCGAGCTTTTACCGGGTCTGCCAGACCCCATTGTCGGATTACGTGCATCAGGACAGGTGACCGCGCAGGACTATGAGTCCGTCGTGATTCCCGCCATCGAATCGAAGCTGCAGGCGCACGGCGCCGTTCGCGTCCTGTACCAATTGGGGCCGGCATTTTCCGGATTCAGCGCAGGCGCGATGTGGGATGACGCGAAACTGGGATTCACCCATCTCAAGGCGTGGGAAAAGATCGCCTTCGTCACGGACAGCGACGGCATGCGGGGCGCAATCGGCCTCTTTCGATTTGCCATCCCGTGTCCGCTCAAGGTCTTTTCCAACGCACAGTTTGCCGAGGCGGTCGAGTGGATAACGGCCTGAGCATGACCCGGTGCGAAAGCACTTGATCGTGTCTGGGTCGCCCCCTTGATTTGACGGTTCAATTCACGGGGAAACCGTCGCCTGACCCAAGCCCGTCGCTTCGCCGCGCGCCTCCATGAACCGGGCCAGTATCGGACCGCAAATCATGCCGAGCGCCAGCCGCAGGTCGTTGTTGGGAACCACCATGGTGGTCGGGCGCGACATGTAGGCGCCGGGAATGCGCCGGAGCAACTCGGGAAAATCATGGCGCTCGCGGTCACGGAAATGGATCACGCAGAGCGATTCGTCGGCCAGCGGCACGTCGCGCGCAATGAACGGATCGGAGGTGTCCACCAGCGGCATGCGCTGGATGTTGATGTCGGTCAGGCCGAACTGAGGCACGATGTAATGGATGTAGTCGTCCATGCGGCGCAGGATGGTTTCCACCGATTCCTCGGGCGTGCACGTGCCCTTTTTGCAGTCGCGGTGGATCTTCTGTATCCACTCCAGGTTGATGGCCGGCGCCACGCCGATCAGCAGGTCCACATGCTGGGCCACGTCGACGCCCGGGCGTCCCACGCGACGGTCAATTTCCGGCGGAAAGTGGCACGATTCGATCTTGCGGCGGGTCCAGGTGTTGGCCATCAGGCCGCCATGCTGCCCCTCGTAGAACAGGAGATCGCTGCCCGGCGGCAGCGGCGCCCAGGGCGTGAACTCGCCAGCCTGCACCCCCAGTTCCTCGCCGTGCTCGGCCGTGTGCGCATACTGGCGAACCACCCCGCTGCCGCATTCGCCATAGGTCCGGAAAAACGATTCCAGCTCCTGGAAATGATTGCACTCGGGCCCGAACCAGGAAATGTTGCGGCCGCTGCGCCGCGCCTCGTCGAGCAAGGCGGCGAACTGCCGATCGGTATAGCGCCGGAAACCGTCGCCATGAACGATCGCAGGCTTGATGTTCAGGCGCTCGAAAATGAACTTGAACGCGTGGCGTATCGTGGACAGGCCGGCACCGGACGAACCGGTCACGGCAACGATGGGATGCTGCTGGGACATGATCGCTGATTCCCCCTGGATTGGCCAAACGGCCGCTGACGGCAAGTTTACCCCGGCGCATCCCGCGAGGAACAGAATCCGAAGCTCGCGAGACCCGTGGCTCGTCAAGCGCGTGGCGTCCATTCGAGCCGGCCCCGTTAGCGGCGCCCAGAGGTTGCAGTATGCGTATGCCCGAACCATGATCCGCGCAGCGTGGCCTATATTGGATAGACGTTCGTGCGCAGACGAGATGCGTCCAGAAACCTCGTCAAGGGAGCTCGCCGTTGGATAAGCCCGTGCCACCCTCTTCAGATTCCCGGGATCCGGGCATCCTGGTGCCGCAGATCGCGCAGAGCTTTCGTCAGCTCCCCATATCGCTGATCGCCAACCTGGCAAACGGACTCATCCTTGCCGCGGTGCTGTGGGGCGCCGTGCCCACGCCCGTCCTGCTAAGCTGGTCAGGCTTGCTCATCGCCGTCACCGGGGCGCGATTCCTCAGCTTGCGCGCGTTTGGAAACGCCTCGCCCAAAAGCGAGCCGGATCTGGCTGTCTGGACGACGTATTTCGTGGCAGGCGCCTGCGCGGCCGGCGTGGTGTGGGGGCTGTCCGGCATTCTCCTGTTTCATCCCAGTTCCTTCCCGCACCAGGTCGTGCTCGCTTTTGTACTGGGGGGAATGGTGGCCGGCGCCGTTCCGCTGCTGTCGTCCGTGCGCTACGCCTATGGGGCATCCGAATGATGTGGGTGGGCGACCGCATCCATCTCGTCATGGGCCTGCTGATGATCATCTTCGGTCTCACCATGCTCGCCACCTCCGCCCAGGTCCACCGCCTGTTCCGCGACGCGGAAAAACTGCGCCGCGAGCTGTTCTCGTCAAGCGAAGTGGCGCAGGCGCTGGAGTACCTGGTCCGCCTGGACAGCCTCACCGGCATCCCGAACCGGCGGCTGTTCGAGGAAGAACTCGGCAAGGAATGGGCAAGGGCGAAGCGCGACAACGTGGCGTTGTCACTCATCATGGCCGATATCGATCACTTCAAGGAATACAACGACCACTACGGGCACCCGGCCGGCGACCTGTGCCTGGTGGACGTTGCGCAGGCCATGCACCACGCGCTGTCCCGCCCCGGCGACGTGGCGGCCCGAATCGGCGGCGAAGAGTTTGCGATCCTGTTGCCGCAGACGGATCTGGACGGCGCAATCGCCGTGGCCGAGCAGTTACGCGAGCGTATCCTGGCCTTGAATCTGCCCCACGACGCCTCGCCCGTGGCCAGCCAGGTCACCCTGAGTTTCGGCGTGTCTTCGTGCGATCTTGCTTCCGTGTCGTCGCCCGCCGAGCTGATCCGCACATCCGACATCGCGCTCTATGAAGCCAAACGCTGCGGACGCAACCAGATTGTGGCAACCCCGAAAACGGCAGCTGATCTGGATCGCGAGAGCGAAGGGGCCAGGATCAAAAATTTCTAGGTGCTCCGGGCGAAAAACTATTCAACCTTGGCCCCTTTGAACCCCGTTGATTCAGATCGAAGCAGTCCGGCTCAAAGCAGCGGGTTTGCCTGATGTTCGCCGCGCTCGTACACCACGTGCGCGCGGCCGACCAATAGCAGATCCAGCGAACCGATGCGGGAGACGTCCTTGTTAGTGTAGGGCAGGCGATGCAGTATGTAGCGCATGGCATTGAGCCGTGCGCGCTTCTTGTCGTCCGACTTGATCACCGTCCACGGCGAGTCGGCGGTGTCGGTGTAGAAGAACATCGCTTCCTTGGCCTTGGTGTAATCGTCCCATTTGTCGAGCGACGCCAGATCAATGGGCGACAGCTTCCATTGCTTGAGCGGATGCACCTTGCGCTCCTTGAAGCGACGTCGCTGCTCTTCGCGGCTGACCGAGAACCAGAACTTGATCAGATGCACGCCGCTGCGCACCAGGTTGCGTTCGAACTCGGGTGCCTGGCGCATGAATTCCAGGTATTCCTCTTCATTGCAGAAACCCATCACCCGTTCCACCCCGGCGCGGTTGTACCAGGAACGGTCGAACAAGGCGATTTCGCCCGCCGTCGGCAGATGCTGGACGTAGCGCTGGAAATACCACTGGCCGCGTTCCATCTCGCTTGGTTTTTCCAGCGCGACCACATGCGCTCCGCGCGGATTGAGGTGCTCCATGAAGCGCTTGATGGCGCCGCCCTTGCCTGCAGCGTCGCGGCCCTCGAACAGGATCACCACTTTCTGCCCAGTTTCCTTCACCCAAGCTTGCAACTTGAGCAGTTCCACCTGGAGCTGATATTTCTGCCGCTCGTAACTCTTGCGCGACATCAGATTCTTGTAGGGATAGCCGCCCTCGCGCCAGTCTTCGGCCAACTCGCCGTCCGGATCGAACGGCACGCCAGGCCTGCCGAGCGGCGGCTTGGCGAGCAGCGCATTGCGCAGTACCTCCGCGTCTTCCGGCGACGCGCCGGCGAGAATGGCCTTCAGCGACTCGATCAGTTCGGGACTGCCGTTGCCAGCCTGACTCAGGATGTCCTTGACCGCCACGATCTTCGACTCCTGCGCGGCGCTCACCGCCTCGTCCACGGTAAACACCTCGACACCCTTGCGAGTATGGATGGGCGAAATATCGCCTTCGGCGGCGATGCGTGGCTTCGCATTGCGGCTGCGAGCCGGGGAACGTTTGGCGGGAGTATTGGCGGAGGGCTTGGTAGTCAAAACAATGTCCTGTCGAGGTAAAGAAGATTCCGGGGAGGCAGCGCCTAGCACACCCACCGTCGTGCAGAACGGTTGCGCACGCGTGCCGCTATAAAAAGATAAATTAATCCTTTTAAAGATCAATTTCAAGCCCACTTGCAGCGATGGGGGGCTGACAGGATCGAAAAAATTGGTAGCGGTGTTCCCGAGGTTTCCGCGAGTCTGCCGGTCGACCCTGCATGCAATCCGCACCAGCGGCCCGACGCGCGAATGTTCTTCGGACCCCAATTCGCCTATGATCGAAACTACAGACTGCGCCAAGACCCCGACGCTGCGGCGATCCATTCGGACAGGGCGTCGATTGGGTTGATTCGAGACCGTCGTTGAGCGGCAAGCTGGAGAACACATGATTTCACATTCGATGCACTGGCCTCATTCCCTCAAGTGGTTCGCATGCATCCTGCTCCTGTTTTCCTGCCTTGCCGGCGCAGCGGAAAAGAAAGAAGGCGCCTTCCATGGCGCGGTCCAGACCGAGTACCCGAGCTGGTTCAAGGCAAGCTTCCTCAACCTCGGGGACGATATTGCAGAAGCCAAATCCCGGAACAAGCGCGTGATGCTCCTGTTCACGCAGGACGGCTGCCCCTACTGCCATGCCCTGGTCGAACGCAACCTTTCGCAAAAGGACATCGAAACCTATCTGCGGAAGCACTTCGACGTAATCGCCATCAACATGTGGGGCGACCGCGAGGTCGAGGGACTCGACAACCGGTCCATGACCGAGAAGCAGTTTGCCGCCAGCCTCAAGGTGCAGTTCACGCCCACCATCCTGTTTCTCGACGAAGCCGGGCAAACCGTCTTGCGGCTCAATGGCTACATTCCCCCCACCCGGTTCATGACTGCACTGGCGTTTGCGGCGCAGGGCACGAAGGATTCCAACTACCTCGATTACGTCGCGGCACACCAGCCGCCTATGACGGGCAGCGAATTGATCGGCGAGTCCTTCTTCAAGAAGCCCCCCTTCAATCTAGTGCGCAAGGGCAAGGCCAGGCCGATTGCGGTGTTCTTCGAGCAACGCGATTGTCCCGCCTGCGCCGAACTGCACAAGAGGATCCTGTCGGACAAGCAGACGCGCGCCATCATCGCCGGGTTCGATGCGATCCAGCTCAACATGTGGTCGGACACGCCGCTGGTCACCCCGCAGGGACAGGCCACCACGGCGCGCGCATGGGCCCGGGCGCTGGACATCAAATACGCGCCCTCCATCGTGCTGTTCGATGCAAAGGGCAAGGAAATCATCCGCTCCGAGGCCTATTTCAAGCTGTTCCACACCCAGGGCATCCTGACCTATGTGCTGAGCGGCGCCTATGAAAAAGAGCCGAGCTTCCAGCGCTATCTGTCCGCCAAGGCGGACCGCCTGCGTGAACAGGGTCAGGACGTGGATATCTGGCGCATGGGCGATGAGCCTGCCGGGAAGAAATAGGCGCGTGCGAGTTCACGCGAGCGGCCCATCCAGGCGGTTTTGTGTGGGTCAGTGCGAGGGCATCCGGCCCCGTTGCCGCGGCTCAGAACCTGTAATTGAGGCCGAGGCTCAGCAACGAAAACCGGACCGCAGCGTTCTGCTCGTAGACAAAGGCCGGGGTATCCGTGAACCGATAGTCCTTCTTTCCCAGGTCCACATACAGATAGTCGGCCTGCAGTTGCACCTTATCCGTCAGCGCGTAAAGCATGCCCGCACCCGCGGTCCAGCCCGTGGCGAGGTGCTGGTCGGATTCCCAGTTTCCGGTCGGTCCCCAGTACTGTATCGCTTCATGCAGGTCGCCCCGGACCTCTCCTGCGGCAATGCCGGCCGTGCCATACACGGCAAAGCGATCGTACGCCTGCCCGACCTTCAAGCGCAGCGTCGCCAGGTTTTTCACTCGCTGCCTGAGATGCATCGGACAGTTCGCGCGGGCGCTGTCGCAACCGTCCACCAGTCCGGGAAGCGGGTTGGTGTACAGGCTGCGGGTGCCGTCGATGTGCGTATCCAGCACGTCCACGCCCAGCCCGTAAATCAGGTTCTCGCGCTGCCAGTCATACCCCAGCGACACCCCCGCGCCCGCGCCGCGCAGATGGACCGACGTGGGCGTGAAGGGGAACGCCGGGTCGTACTGCCCGGTCCCCAGATGTGCCTCGCCCACCCCTCGGCAAGCTTCACGCCGGCATACGGGCCGCTCCAATCCGCGCTGTTGGGCGGTTGTGCGGCAAGTGCAGGAATGGAGGAGAGCAATAGGCTTAAAGCAATGAATTCGCGCATGGGTAGTCTGGTTTTTTCACAAGAAAAAAGCGAATGGTGTCTGGCCCCATTTGGTCTGCCGCAGTTCCTTGTTCAGGTCGGACGTGCCGGTCATGCGGTCATTCTGCGTCTTGACGCCTCAGGAAATCAAAGCGAAATGACCTGGACGTCGGCGACACCTGACAAGGCGGCGTAGAGCTGAGGGAAACATCCCACATGCACGCCTTCGACCAGGCCCTTGGGTCTGACCTCCCCGCTCCCGCATTGCTCGAACGCGCCCTCCGCCAATCCACGGCGCACCGCACACTGATCGCAGGCCATCAGGAGAATGCCTTTTTCGCGGGCCACCTTCGCCAGCCTTTCGCCGAAGGGGTCGCCGCTACGCAAGGTGTAGAGGTTGTCATCGAAAAACATCATCCCCACCACCTCCGCGCCATGATTGCCCGCTTCGAGCTGGGGCAGGATCATGGTGTTCAGTTTAAAAGTGGATGCCATGTTGGTGGCAAATACGTAGGCAACTTTCATATCGTCTCCTTGGATACCTGAAAAATCGGTTCACCTGATCCGGGGTCATGATCCACCCGGTCCGGCGGCGTGCGCTGGGCGATGCACAGTGGGCAGGGTTGCAGCTTCAGGCACTCCACCATGATTAAGCTGCGGTGGCAAGTGCCGTCGATCAGTGCAACAGGCGTCTCCGAGAAGAGAGGTTGGGATGCGTTTCATGGTGGGTTAATTCGACCCTGGCCCCCTTTAACCGCGGCCGTTTGCCGGCTCAACGGAGAAATAACGTCTAAAGTCCCGGCTCGAATTCGTTTGGCAATTTCGAATGTCGAAAACAATGTGGGCCTGGGCCCTTTAACTGCCGCGACTGACCTGCCGGCGAGGTAGCGCAATAAAAAAGGCGCACCGCGGTGCGCCTTTTTTTTGTTCACAGCGCCCGTCACCTGGAACAGTGGTCTGTCCCCTGTTCTTCAGCGATTCTGATAACGCTCCTCGTACTCTTTTTTCCTGCGCTCATACTCTTGCTGAGTGTTCTTGTCCTTTTGAACCTGGCCTTGTGGCGCAGCCTTGTCGTCCCTGGCCTTGCCCCTCGGTTCAGGTTGGGATCGTTGCCGCTCAAGATCGCGTTGCTGCTGCAGGTCTTTCTGACGCTGCTGATCTTGCTGACGCTGCGGCTCTTGGCGGCGTTGCTGTTCTTGCTGACGCTGTTGTGGCTCCAGCTGTCGCTGCTGTTCTTGCTGTCGCTGCTGATCTTGGCGTCGCTGCTGCTCCAGCTGACGCTTCTGTTCTTGCTGTTGCTGTTGCTGTTGCTGTTGCTGTTGCAGCTCCAGCTGGCGCTGTTGTTCCTGGCGGCGTTGCTGATCCAGCTGGCGATCTTGTTCTTGCTGTCGCTGCTGCAGCTCCAGCTGGCGCTGTTGTTCCTGGCGGCGTTGCTGATCCAGCTGACGTTGCTGGTCTTGCTGGTCTTGCTGGTCTTGCTGGCGTTGCTGGCGTTGCTGGTCTTGCTGCGCACGCGGTTTGAAATACTGCTGCGTGACAGGCTCACGCGGCTGGTAGCGGTAATACTCGGACCGTATCGTATGCTGCTGTTCCACTGCGCGAGGATAGCGGTCTCCCGAATAATTCCGCTGGTAAGCCGGCAACGGTGCAGGTGCGGGGGCAGAGCGGGGGTCCCAATGGTCCCACCCACTTCGACGCCGTTCCCATTCGTGACCCCAGTGATCCCCCCAATGTGGCGGCGCATCGGCACGCCAGTCGCGGAAATATGGCGGAGGCTGGCGGTAGTAGCGAACCGGGACGCGCAGCAGATAAGCCGGTACATCGTAATAACCGACGTAATTCCACGGCCCGTTGTACCAGCTGCTCACATACCAGTTATCGCTTTGGAACACCCAGTAGAAGCCGTCGTAAAAGAAGTAATTCGAATCCACCCCGGGCGAGTAGTAGACGGGATAGCCCGGTATCCGGACAAGATCCGGGTACGTCGAATAATGGATGCCGATGCTGACACCGGAATATCCTGAGCCGTAGCTGGATGATTCGTAGGGGGGAGCGGTATAGCAACCCTGTACAAGGGCCATTGATATCGCAATCAACACGTAGCTCTTTTTCATTTGCTGCTCCTTCCACAGATGTGGGGTTACCGATTTGGAGATTTGGAATCAGGTCTGGCTAAGCAATACGTTAACGCAACACCTGCCCCCCACCCTCTTCATCGAAGCAGTGCATAGCCGTTCGTCGGTGTGCGCCGGCGCGAGCGCGGCAGGCAAACCGAGCGCAGCAGCGCCCAGGGAATGGGGATTTCGGTGAGCAGCCGGCATGGCGGAATCCTCCTGTGATTGAAACGGCCCGGGCACCATCGCCCAGCATCATCACAGTATGGACGCGCTCTGTATCTGCAGGATTTCAGACGCTTGCCGAATTGTTACGGAACGTAACTGCATCGCCCGTCCCGGCAGCCGATGGGAGATGGGCCAACGCTTCTTCGCCCCTAGGCGTGGTTTTGCAAGACCTGACCCCGAGGTCCACAAGACCTGACCCCGAGGTCCAAAAGGGGTCAGGATCAAATAAATTTCCAGCGGAGGCCGAGCGCAAAACAATTAGACTCCGGCTCCTTTGATTGCCTCAGGCATCCGCTGCTGCCTTGGGCGGCGGCACCGCACGCGGCGGCTCGGCCATCGACACGCCGGCGCTCAGTACCAGCCGCATGCCCTCCTCCACCGTGAGCCCGGTCGGCTCCAGTTTCGAGCGCGGCAGGTAGACCGTGAAGCCGCCGATCCCGGCGCTCATCGACACATACACCGCCACGGTGCGGTCGCCCTCGGCGGCATCTTCGGGACCGTAGACCGGTCCGCGGGTCACGAAGCCGATCAGGTGCTTGTCTTCGAACGGCACCCACACGACCTGGCCGAAGTCGCCGCGCTCGCTGGTCGCCAGGAAAAAACGGGTGAAATCCTGGGTGCCGCGAAAGACCGTCTTGACCAGCGGGATGCGGACAAACAGCTTCTCGATCGACCCAAACAGCCAGCGCCCCGGCCGGGTGAGGGCGAACAGTCCGACGATGAACATCGCCGCCAGTGCCGCGAGCATGCCGGTGCCCGGCCAGATATACGCTTCCGGCATCAGCGGCCGAAACATCTCGACCAGCAGCTTGTCCCCGTAAAACGTCAGCCAGTAAATGGCATACAGCGTCACGCCCAGAGGCAGCAGGATGTCGATGCCCCGAATCAGGATTCTTCCGATTGTCTTCATGTACCGAGTGAGCCCTTGTTGCGCCCTGTTCCTTGAAATCAAACCTGACCCCTTTGATTTTGAGGGTGATTTTCTTGCTCTTCAGGGCTCCATCTTCTCAGGGAAAGGAGCCCGCTCAAAACCCGGGACGATTCAGGTCCGTTCAGAGTGGCCCCTTCGACTGTCAAACGAATAAGTTATTGAAAAAAATGGAATAAGCATACTTTTGGTAGCGTCAACCCTATTGAGCTAGCAGCAGGGGCTGCCAGCTTACATAAACCATTTAGATACTTACACTTTCACCAAAGGATATCGAATATGAAGCCGTTCAATATTTACTCGACCATTTTGGCCAGTGCTTTTTTGATAATCACGACCAGCGCATTTAGTCAGAATGCCTTGGCTGTTGAGGGAAGCAAAGCGTCCGGCCAACATGTTGCTGTAAGCAAGGTTGTAATTCAGGTGAGTGATAATGACCCAAAGAAATGGAATCTCGCTCTCAATAATGCAAAGAATGTTCAGCAAGACTTAGGAAAGGAGAATGTAGCAGTTGAAATTGTCGCCTATGGTCCCGGCCTCCCTATGCTCAAAATGGATTCCGAAACAGGACCGAGAATTGCTGAAGCGATTGGTGCGGGTGTAAAGGTAGTGGCTTGTGAAAACACAATGAGAAACACGAACCTGACCAAAGAAGACATGCTACCGAATCTTAGTTATGTGAAATCCGGCGTTCCTTATTTGATGAAAAAGCAAGCGGAAGGTTATTCCTACATCCGTCCTTAACAGGATCAAAGAGGCCTGGATCGAATTTTTCCAGCGGGGGCCGAGCGCAAAACAACTCGACCTTGGCCCCTTTGAATCATTGAGGTCTACGGCACCTTCTTCACGCGTCTGCGCGGCCCCTGGCTCGTCGTCACCGGCCTCATCCTGCTGACAGTAACGCTGGCTACGGTAATCGACGAGCGCTATCTGCATTACGACGGCTACCGCGACGGGACGTTGTACTGGCTACCGGCGTCGACCGCAGCCGTGCTGATGCTGGTCGCCTATGTCTTCGGCAGGCGCCGGCCTTATCAGGAATAAAGCGCGCGATACTGCAAGGTCCTGCAAGCGCTGGGGCAGCTTCGTCGGTACAAAGACCTGACGCTGATGTTCTCTGGCCGGCTTACTCCAAAATCAATTCGCGCCTGACCCCTTTTGTCCTTCTCACGTAAACAACGCGTCAAGAAGCTGTGCCGTGCTTAAAGGGCCAGAGAACCTCTTCCTCGGAATGTCTCGATAGTGCGGCCGAATTCTTTTCTTTCCATCTTCACCACGTTTGATGGGGGAAACCGACACTCTTTCCGTTTCAACATTGGGCATCGGCTCGCTCGCTGAAGCCCCGAAGAAAAGAAAGTGGTCAATCTTCAACTCCGACTCCGTATGCACGATCACGACAACGCAGCTACCAGGCAAACGTGTGAATTCAAGCCTAACTGAAAACTTCGCTGCACCGCCGTTCAGATGCACCTGCTTCACTTGGATGTATCGATGCTTTTCCGCACAGGCAAGCACAAGATCAAAACCGGAGTCGTCTACTTCTGAGTTAAAGATATTAAACGGGGCTGTAGGGTCACGGCGCCATAACTCGCCGGCGAGCGCGGCGACCATCCGGTGAATGAGAACATTCTCGACATAGGAGGAGCGTTCGGCGAGGGCTTTTCGATATGCCGCGGAGTCAGTCATAGCTTCATGGTCTGATCTGAAAATGTGATTTTGCAAGACGCGACCCCGAGTTGGGGTTTGCGTTTCGTGGTGGGTTAGTTCAACTCGCCCCCTTTGATTGCTCAGCTCCCGCCGAATGCCTTGTTCAACACCGTACCGGTCGACAGCCACAGCAGCAGCGCGTCCTCATTGCCAGCCAGGCGGTCGTTGGTGGCGACAAATCCGCCGCGCCGCATCCATCCCACGACGTTGTTGCCGAACGCATCGGTGTGGCCCCCGAACGGCCGCGCCGTTCCAAATCGCCGCTCCATCAGCGCGAACACTTCCGGCTGGTGCGCCGCCGCAAAGGACACCCGCACCGCCGACAGCCGGTCATTGCGGAAGAAGAAGGCGATGAGCCGGGCGTCGATGCCGTTGAATTCCGAGACCGTCGACCAGCAGACACGATCGCCCAACGGGCCGGGTTCGGGCGCGCAGGTGTGGTGCAGATGGTGGTAGGTTTGCGTGATCTCCCGCTCCGTCTCCCGCCCTGTCAGCGTATCCACGTCCAGCACGACCGGCATGGCATAGAGCCGGTCGATCAGGCTCGAGCCAGAAAGGTTAATGCGGTAATCCACCGCGACCCACAAACCCGCCAGTAGTATCAGCAGAATCGCGAACTTGACGGTCGTACTTCCCCTGCTGGAACGGACAGCCTCGATGGTGTGCATTTCCCCTCCCCTTTGTCGCGGCTGACGGAGCTGCCGCATTTTCATTTTTCTTTGCCGGGCCTGCCAAGCGGTTCTACGCCGTGGTCTGGCTGCTTTGGTGCTTTGGTTTGCCTGGTGCCTCCGCTTCGTAAACAAATCGCGCCTGACCCCTTTAATTATTCTTGAGTTGTTAGGCCATTCGAAGTGGGCGTTAGAGGCAAAGTAGTCAGCAGATCAAGCAAGGCATCGGGCTCCCTAACCGAAGGAGCGAGAGTTTTCTCGGACGCCTCCAGCACTTGACGTTTGCCCTCGGCACATTTCTTCTGAAACGCCTTATCCTCCGCGGCCTTCTTCTTCAGAGCTCCAGCAAGCCTATCGTGAGAGTACTCTGAGCGAGGCTCATACTTGATCGCACGCTCAAGATACTCACACGCTTCGGTTGGCAACCCGTTGTTTGTAAGAAGATTGCCAATGTTGGCAATTATCCACTGCGAACTATCGTCTACCTTCATTAGTTTCTCTGCTCTTCGGTAGGAATAAAGCGCCACATCGTGCAGGTCGAGTTGAAGACAGGAGTTTCCAAGATACCCCCAATATTCAATTGAGTTGGGGTCGTCGATCGTTAATCTGTCTAGCAGATGAGCGGCGATGTCGTGCTGCTCGAGTTCCTGAGCTAGGCGCGCGTACTTGAATCGGAGATCCTTGTGGCTTGGATTCTTTGCATAGCAACGCTGCACGACAAGCATGGCTTCATTCTTTTTTTCGTCTCGTTCAAGGGCCTCAGCCAATTCGATGGCGACATCGGGAAAATCCTCTGGGCCAACGCGCTGCAATTCCGCGATTGCGCTGGCATTGTCGGCCCCTTCCATATGGCATAAGGCGAGTGCCTTTGCAATGGTTGCGTCCTTTGGCCTCTTCGCTTGCGCCGCGACCAGGAGCTGAATTGCTTTGCTTGCGTAGCCTTCCCAACGGAGAAACGCTGCGACGAGAGACTGGATTTTAGAAGAGTCAAGTTGCTCGGCAGCAAAGCTAGTTAGCTCATCGGTACTGCTGTTATTTCGCTGTTTGAGCTCGCAATAGAGAATCCAAGCTTTTGAGGTGAGCGCATCTTCCCCCGACTGATTCATTAGTTCGCTTTCGAGGGTTGCCTTTGCATTGACATACTCCTTGTCAAAGAAATCGAATATCCAATGACGTTTACCTGATTTATCTACGCTCCCACCTTCGGTACTTGCATCGACGCCAACTCTTCCGGGAACCACACCAAGCGTCTTCATCTGCAACCGGATTTGATGGCACACTGCGCCTGTTGCCGCTTGCATGCTGCCGTCAGTACGGGCTGATTCATACCGTCCAGGCGTAACGCCCAGGAGGTCGGTAGGCAAGTGAAGATCACCGTCGGATGGGAGCAAGAAGAACACTCGCTCCCTCCCGAGTTTTCCTATGAAAAGGCCAAACTCGAAAAGCACGTTATCTCTAACTGCAGGCGCAGTGAGATCCCTTATGCGAACCAGATCGTCTAATGAGAAAACGAAGATAGCGAAGTCGCTGTCGGAAAGAGCCTTAGTTAGGGATTCCATTGTTGTGCGAGACAACTCAAAGACACCCTGGTCCCAGACCGTTACCTCAGCTTCGTGCAAAAGGTTCTGCTGTACGGCATAAGCGACATTGAGTCCTTCCACTGATGAACCAATGAAAACACGGGGCTTCGGCATTGTTGTTCCTATTGATTGAAAAACGTGTATTTCCGATGTTAAGGTTAAGCGTCGTGAATTCACCCAATAAAAAAGGCGCAGTCTCCTGCGCCTTTTTGTAATCCCAGCCGGTCAATCCCAGCTCAACGCCCCGCCCGTCTGATACTCCGTGACGCGCGTCTCGAAGAAGTTCTTCTCCTTCTT